>NZ_CDRQYH010000007.1:0-99245 GCF_977039595.1 Enterobacter sp. | reverse complement strand
ACAACCTGGCTCTTGTTGTTTTTGTACATGGCGATAGCCGCCATGCCGTAGGTGATGGAGCTGAATAACAGCAGTGCGGTTTCAACCAGAACGAACGGCAGTTCAAAGATGTCCTTGCCGGTCGGGCCGCCCGCTGTGCCGTTCACCAGAACGGCATAGGTTGCGAACAGACAGCAGAACAGAATGCAGTCGCTCATCAGGTAGATCCAGAAACCGAAGACTTTGGTCGGTCCTGTATCGTGGTGCGCATGCTCATGCGCGTGGGCAGTTGAGTGCGCCAGAGTATCAGTTGCCATTTTTCAGCCCCGCTTTAGAAATCTCGTCGAAATGCTGATTTTCCAGCTTCTCAACTTCACGGACTGGTACGTAGTAGTCCACGTCCTCGTCAAAGCTCTTCACAATCCAGCTGATTACGATGCCGGCGAAGCCAACAATCGCCATCCACCAGATGTGCCAGATCATTGCGAAACCAAATACCGTTGCGAAGGCGGCAATCACGATGCCCGCACCGCTGTTTTTCGGCATGTGGATCTCTTCGTAATGAGCAGGTTGCTTGTACGCTTCACCTTTCTCTTTCATTTCCCAGAATGCGTCACGTTCATGAACCTGCGGCACAATGGCGAAGTTATAGAAAGGAGGTGGAGAAGAGGTCGCCCACTCCAGCGTACGGCCACCCCATGGGTCACCGGTCAGGTCACGGTTCTGATCGCGGTCGCGAATAGACACGTAGAACTGAATCAGCTGAGACGCGATACCACAGGCAATCAGCACGGCACCGCCCGCTGCAACCATCAGCATTGGGTGGAACTGCGGATCGATCTGCTGGCTCAGGCGACGGGTCATACCCATGAAGCCCAGCACGTACAGCGGCATAAATGCTACGAAGAAGCCGATGATCCAGAACCAGAACGCGCGTTTACCCCATTTTTCGTTCAGCGTGAAGCCGAACGCTTTTGGCCACCAGTAGGTTACGCCAGCGAAGCAGCCGAAGACCACGCCACCGATGATAACGTTATGGAAGTGCGCAATCAGGAACAGGCTGTTGTGCAGAACGAAGTCAGCGCCCGGTACCGCCAGCAGTACGCCGGTCATCCCACCTACGGAGAAGGTTACGATGAAGCCGATGGTCCACAGCATCGCTGAGTGGAACACGATACGGCCCTGGTACATGGTGAACAGCCAGTTGAAGATCTTCACCCCGGTAGGGATGGCGATAATCATGGTGGTGATACCGAAGAAGGCGTTTACGTTCGCGCCCGCACCCATGGTGAAGAAGTGGTGCAGCCAAACGATGAACGACAGAACGGTAATACACACGGTTGCCCACACCAGAGAGGTGTAACCAAACAGACGTTTACGCGAGAAGGTTGCCGCGATTTCGGAGAACACACCGAACACAGGCAGAACCAGAATGTACACTTCCGGGTGACCCCAGGCCCAAATCAGGTTGATGTACATCATCATGTTGCCACCCATATCATTCGTGAAGAAATGGGTGCCCAGATAGCGATCCAGGGTCAGCAGCGCGATGGTGACGGTCAGAATTGGGAAGGAGGCAATAATCAGGATGTTGGCGCACAGAGATGCCCAGGTAAATACCGGCATCTTGAACATGGTCATGCCAGGGGCACGCATCTTGATAATGGTCACGAAGAAGTTGATACCGGTCAGGGTTGTACCAACACCGGAGAGCTGAAGCGCCCAAATCCAGTAGTCGACGCCAACGCCAGGACTGTACTCAATTCCTGACAGCGGTGGGTAAGCCAGCCAACCGGTCTGCGCGAATTCGCCCACACCCAGTGACAGGTTAACCAGGATAACGCCGACAACCGTGAACCAGAAGCTCAGGTTGTTCAGGAACGGGAACGCCACGTCGCGCGCGCCGATTTGCAGCGGAACGACAACGTTCATCAGACCGATAACCAGCGGCATCGCCACGAAGAAGATCATGATAACGCCGTGGGCGGTAAAGATCTGATCGTAGTGGTGCGGCGGCAGGAAGCCGGCTTCACCCGCAGAAGCGAGTGCCTGCTGGCTACGCATCATGATCGCATCCGCAAAGCCACGAATTAACATGACGATACCGACGATGCAGTACATGATACCGAGTTTTTTGTGGTCAACCGAAGTCAGCCACTCGTTCCACAGGTAGCTCCACTTACCGAAGTAAGTGATCAGGGCCAGTAAGGCCGCGCCACCAATGATAATTGCAGCCACCGTAACCACGATAATCGGTTCATGGTAGGGCACTGCATCCAGTGTCAATTTTCCGAACATTTTCTTCCTCGGCCCCTTAGTGAGCGGTTTCCGCGTGGCTCATGTCCATGCCTTCCATACCTTCGTGCGCGCTGTGCTCGCCTTCTGGCTGGGTCATGTCCATGCTCTTGCCGTGATCCATAAATTTGCCAATAACATCTTTGAACAAATGAGGTTTCACATTAGAGAAGTACTCCACCTTGTTGTATTCGCTTGGTGCAGCCACTTTTTCGAACGCCGCCATGTCAGACATGGTGTTTGGAGACTGCTTCGCTTTTTCAACCCACTGGTCGAAAGCGGCACGGTCTGGCGTCGCAATAGCTTTGAACTTCATACCTGAGAAGCCCGGGCCGCTATAGCTGGCGGAGATACCATCATAGGTGCCTGCTTCATTCGCGATCAGATGCAGGTTGGTCTGCATACCGGCCATCGCGTAAATCTGGCTACCCAGACGTGGGATGAAGAAGGAGTTCATTACGGAGTTGGAGGTCACTTTGAACTGAACCGGAGTGTTCGCCGGGAAGGCGATTTCATTCACGGTAGCAATACCCTGCTCTGGATAGATGAAGAACCATTTCCAGTCCATGGAGACCACTTCAATGGTAATAGGTTTCTCATCGTGAACCAGCGGTTTGCTTGGCTCAAGTGCGTGAGTGGTTTTCCAGGTCAGCACGGCAAGGAACAGGATGATCAGAATAGGTACCGTCCAGACCACAGCTTCCACTTTATTGGAGTGTGACCAGTTAGGGCTATACTTCGCATCTTTATTGCTCGCACGATACTTCCAGGCGAAACCAACAGCCATCAAAATGGCAGGAATAACCACAATCAACATCAGGCCAAAAGCCGTCAATATCAGTGAACGTTGTTCCAGTCCAATCTGTCCTTTGGGGTCTAGTAGTGCAGAATCACAGCCACTGAGTAATACAGTGCCCGCGAATAATGACAACCATCCCAAACTTTTATTGTATTTCCCGAGTCTCATTTAACGACCTCAATTCCACGGAGTCTGGTGGCGTTTAAAGTGTGCGGGCATTTTACGGGAAGGTTACATTACTGTAAACATCATTAGGCCTGTGTCAGGAAGGTGTTACCGGGTTCTGCCGCACGTGTCACAAGTGTTGCAAATTATGTCGGTTTTTATGACCGAAGCCGCACGGCATGGGCTTTATAACGAAAGGACCCCCAAGCATACCCTAAAAGGGGCAATTGGTATAACCATTGTTGAAAATAAACAAAAAATTAACAATTAATTATCAATAAAAAGACATATAAAAAACGAAAAATCAAACTCTCGTATGCTGAATCGTTTAATGAAAAATAGCGTTTTGGAATAGGAGCCAATAATTTCCAAATCCTATCCCGCACAAAACAACAAATATTTTTTTTGCGCCTGGCGGCTATTTCGTCGTTATAATTTCGGTTAGTGATTACAACGGGAAATAACCTTTCGCATTTTTCTTCAGGTCATCTGCGTTTTACGCAACGCCATGAAATCAAGCAGACCTCCGATCAGGATCCCGGCGATAGCAAGCAGGGCGCCTGCGTCCAGCAGAAGGGCTTCGAAAGGGAGTGCCAGAGAGGTGCTGGCATTGATAATAAGCACCACGAGCCAGAGCGCCAGAGCACTGCAGCCCGCCATTAACAGACGTAACGCAAAACGGTAGGCGCGGTGATATTCGGTGCGCGGCATAAAGTGTTCTGTTCGCTGGGTATATTCCAGCGTCTGACGGCAGACCAGCAGCAATAAAATTCCCGGCACGGCAGCTACGACCGAGAAGAGATAAAATGTTGGCCAGCCGTGGGCTTCCACGAACCAGCCGGCAATCGGGCCAACGTACACTCGGCCAACGGCTGAGAGCGCCGAGAGCAGAGCGAACTGGGTGGCTGAAAACGACTTATTGCACAGGGTCATCAGCAGGGCGACAAACGCCGCAGTGCCCATGCCGCCGCAGAGGTTTTCGAAGAATACCGCTGTGGCCATGCTGATCGTATGTTTGTCGGTAACCGACAGCAGCCAGTAGCCTGCGTTAGAGGCACCCTGAAGGATGCCGAAAATTAGCAGCGCGCGAAACAGGGTCAGACGCTGCATCAGCACGCCGCCATAAAGCGCGCCGACGATGGTCGCAAACAGCCCAAGCGTTTTATTCACCACGCCTACTTCACCGGCGTCAAAACCGACGCCGCGGATCAGGAAGGTGGTGGTCAGGCTCATGGCGAAAGCATCGCCCAGCTTATAAAGGACGATAAGCAACAGGATCAGCCAGGCGTTGTTGCGGCCAAAAAAGTCACGCAGCGGTTCGGCGACGGCCTGCTCCAGCGAGCGGGGTACCGGAATAACGTCACTCGGTTCGGGCGCGAACAGCGTCGCGATAATGCAGGGGACAAGCAGGGCGGCCATCAGCCAGTACATACCCTGCCAGCCGAGGTACCTGTCGGCGAGCCACAGCGCCAGCCCGCCGGAAACCAGCATCCCGAGGCGATAGCCCAGCACGCTGATTGCTGCACCAGCACCGCGCTCTTCTGCAGGTAACACGTCCGTCTTCCAGGCGTCGAACACGATATCCTGAGAGGCGGAACAGAAAGCAATCACTACCGCAAGTGCGGCCATCCAGCGAAGCTGGGTGGTGGGTTCAAGAAGGCCCATACCCGCAATAGCCAGCAGCAGCAGAATCTGCGTCATCACTAACCAGCCGCGCCGACGCCCGAGGAAAGGCGGCGTGTAGCGATCCATGACCGGAGACCACAGGAACTTAAAGACATAGGCCTGGCCGACAAGCGAGAAGAACCCAATGGTTTTAAGATCGATGTTTTCAACCGTCATCCACGCCTGAAGCGTGCCGGAAGTGAGCGCGAGGGGTAAACCCGAGGCAAAGCCGAGGATCAGCAGAATCGCTGATTTCGGTTGCTGGAAAATGCGTAAGTAATGGCTGGACATGTTCTTATAAAACTGACCCGGTGATACACCGGGTCAGCGAGCGGGATTAACGCGCGTTCTGCTTGATGAAGTCGTGAATGCTGGTGTCCTGCGCCATATCGGCGATGGTATCGGTCAGCACGCTGTTAACGGCGTTAGCAATGTTCTGGTTGGAGGCCTGGAACGCACCTTCAACAGAATAGCTGGCGCGGTAGTTTTTGGTCATCTTGTTGCCATTCTTCGCGGTGGCAATGATGGCGATATCCGCTTTGGTCGCGATGTTGTAGCGCACGTTGCCCTGAGACACGTCAGCGTACAGGTTGTTCACGATGATCTGCAGATCGACCGCGCCGCTTGGGCCAATCATATACCCGCGAGCGGTCATCTGTTTCTCCAGCACTTCCTGCAGCAGGAAGCGCAGGTCACGGGACGCGGTGAGGGTAACCTGCTGGTTATCGCGGGTCACTTTAGCCAGCGCCTGATCCTGACGCTGATCGGCGCCGTTAATGCTCACGGTGACGCCCATCAGGCTTGGGTCCTGCTGAGGCAGGGTGATTTTTGGTGAGACATCAATAGTGGTAGGCGGGGTAGCGCAGCCTGCCAGCATAAAAAGGGCTACCAACGGAAAGAAGAGTTTTTTTAACATTTTCGGGTTCTCAACGAATCGTAAGCATTTAAAGAGAAAAATTGTCGTCATCATAACATCGCCAACGGCGAGGGGAAGTGGTCAACGCATGTAAATTCATCGCCTTGTCCGAAAACTGACCAGTTCACCGTTTTTCCCAAACCGTGTATGACAAAACGTATGAGTCTCACAGTGAACTTCATTCGTTTGAATGAGAAAATCAGACGAAAGCTAAATATTTGTTGTCAAGGTGTAATGGAAACGGTAAAAGCGGCTAACATTTAAAGGGATGGGTGACATCCTGGCGTTGTCGGAGGAGTAATTTCATGATGATACGTGAGCATATAGAAGATAAATTAAGGGCAGCGTTCAACCCTGTGTTCCTCGAAGTCGTCGACGAAAGCTATCGTCATAACGTGCCGGCAGGTTCTGAAAGCCACTTTAAAGTGGTTCTGGTTAGCGATCGCTTCACGGGAGAACGTTTCCTGAATCGACACCGCTTGATCTACAGCACCTTGACGGAAGAACTCTCCACGACCGTGCATGCGCTGGCACTGCATACCTACACCATTAAGGAATGGGAAGGTCTGCAGGATACGGTTTTCGCATCGCCACCTTGTCGCGGTGCAGGCACTATCGCCTGATAAATCGGATTTGCAACGGCTGGAGCTTTTCCAGTATGTTGCTTAGAGATTTCCTCAAAACGGCCTCCGGGCCGTTTTGTTTTGTCTGAGTTTTGAGCGGATGGTGCGATTTTAAGGCTAAAAATAGCCTTAAAGTGTGAAAAAAGCCGCAGCAACATGCCCCAACCGTTCTCGACTCACCTAAGTGATGCCGCTATAATGCCGCGTCTTATTGAATGTCTTCGGGATGATTCTGGCGACAGGGAATGTGAATCTGCACTAAGAGAGCATCCCGGTATAACAGACAGATTCAGAGTTGACCGAGCACTGTGATTTTTTTGAGGTAACAAGATGCAAGTTTCAGTTGAAACCACTCAAGGCCTTGGCCGCCGTGTAACGATTACTATCGCTGCTGACAGCATCGAAACTGCTGTGAAAAGCGAGCTGGTCAACGTAGCAAAAAAAGTACGTATTGACGGCTTCCGCAAGGGCAAAGTACCAATGAATGTTGTTGCTCAGCGTTATGGCGCTTCCGTGCGTCAGGATGTGCTGGGTGAACTGATGAGCCGCAACTTTATCGATGCGATCATCAAAGAAAAAATCAATCCGGCCGGTGCGCCGAACTACGTTCCAGGCGAATACAAACTGGGCGAAGACTTCACCTACTCTGTAGAGTTCGAAGTGTACCCGGAAGTTGAGCTGAAAGGTCTGGAATCTATCGAAGTTGAAAAACCAGTTGTTTCCGTGACTGACGAAGACGTTGACGGCATGCTGGATACCCTGCGCAAGCAGCAGGCGAACTGGAAAGAGAAAGAAGGCGCTGTTGACGCTGAAGACCGTGTCACCATCGACTTCACCGGTTCTGTAGACGGCGAAGAGTTCGAAGGCGGTAAAGCGTCTGACTTCGTACTGGCAATGGGCCAGGGTCGTATGATCCCAGGCTTCGAAGACGGTATCAAAGGCCACAAAGCTGGCGAAGAGTTCACCATCGACGTGACCTTCCCGGAAGAATACCACGCTGAAAACCTGAAAGGGAAAGCAGCGAAGTTCGCTATCAACCTGAAGAAAGTTGAAGAGCGCGAACTGCCAGAACTGACTGAAGAATTCATCAAGCGTTTCGGCGTGGAAGATGGTTCTGTAGCGGGTCTGCGTACCGAAGTGCGTAAGAACATGGAACGCGAACTGAACGGCGCGGTGCGTAACCGTGTGAAATCTCAGGCGATCGAAGGTCTGGTTAAAGCCAACGAAATCGACGTTCCAGCTGCCCTGATCGACAGCGAAATCGACGTTCTGCGCCGTCAGGCTGCACAGCGTTTCGGTGGCAACCAGCAGCAAGCGATGGAACTGCCACGCGAGCTGTTCGAAGAGCAAGCGAAACGCCGCGTTGTTGTTGGCCTGCTGCTGGGCGAAGTGATTCGTACCCACGAGCTGAAAGCTGACGAAGAACGTGTGAAAGGCCTGATCGAAGAGATGGCTTCTGCATACGAAGATCCATCAGAAGTGATCGAGTTCTACGGTAAGAACAAAGAACTGATGGACAACATGCGCAACGTTGCCCTGGAAGAGCAGGCTGTTGAAGCGGTACTGGCGAAAGCGAAAGTGACCGAAAAAGCGACCTCTTTCAACGAACTGATGAACCAGCAGGCGTAATTTCGCCCCAACGGTTTAAAGTTTGAACAGAAAACCCGTTGCCTTGCGGCAACGGGTTTTTTTTATCGCAGCTATAGCCCAGGAAGAGTGCTAAAACGCCCTTTCGGTGTTAGCGTAACAACAAAAGGTTGTTATGCTTGAAATAGGGCACTGTAAACCCCATAAGTACGTAATCACGATGAATGAGACTGGCTGATAATCCGTCCGTAAGGTTACAATCAGTACAGCAGGTGTTTTCAATTTTGATCCAGGAGACGGAAATGTCATACAGTGGCGAACGAGATAACTTTGCACCCCATATGGCTCTGGTGCCAATGGTTATTGAACAGACCTCACGTGGTGAGCGTTCTTTTGATATCTATTCCCGTCTGCTCAAGGAACGCGTTATCTTTCTGACTGGCCAGGTGGAAGACCATATGGCTAACCTGATCGTGGCGCAGATGCTGTTTCTGGAAGCGGAAAACCCGGAAAAAGACATTTACCTGTACATTAACTCCCCGGGTGGCGTGATTACAGCAGGGATGTCCATTTATGACACCATGCAATTCATCAAACCTGATGTAAGCACTATCTGTATGGGTCAGGCTGCATCTATGGGCGCGTTCCTGTTAACAGCAGGAGCGAAGGGTAAGCGTTTCTGCTTGCCAAATTCCCGCGTGATGATTCACCAGCCGCTGGGCGGTTATCAGGGGCAGGCGACGGATATCGAAATCCACGCCCGCGAAATTCTGAAAGTAAAAGCGCGCATGAATGAACTTATGGCGCAGCATACGGGTCAACCACTCGAGCAGATCGAGCGCGATACCGAGCGCGATCGCTTCCTCTCTGCTCCAGAGGCAGTTGAGTACGGCTTAGTCGACTCCGTGTTGACCCATCGTAATTGATGCCCGCGACGCGAGTGTGCCGCTATACTAAGGTAGGGCGGCACGCTGCTCATTGCAGCTTGCGTCTTAGAATGGCATTTGCGTCGTCATGTGCGGCACAAAGAACTTAAAAAGAGGTTTGGACTCATGACAGATAAACGCAAAGATGGTTCGGGCAAACTGCTGTACTGCTCTTTTTGCGGCAAAAGCCAGCATGAAGTGCGTAAACTGATTGCCGGGCCGTCCGTGTATATCTGCGACGAATGTGTCGATTTATGTAACGACATTATTCGCGAAGAGATTAAAGAAGTCGCACCGCACCGTGAGCGCAGCGCGCTGCCAACGCCGCATGAAATTCGTCATCACCTTGACGACTACGTCATCGGACAGGAGCAGGCCAAGAAAGTGCTGGCGGTAGCGGTCTATAACCACTACAAACGTCTGCGTAACGGCGACACCAGCAATGGCGTAGAACTGGGTAAAAGTAACATTCTGCTGATCGGCCCAACCGGTTCCGGTAAAACGCTGCTGGCTGAAACCCTGGCGCGTCTGCTCGATGTTCCGTTCACGATGGCGGATGCCACCACCCTGACCGAGGCCGGTTACGTGGGTGAGGACGTTGAAAACATCATTCAGAAACTGCTGCAGAAGTGCGATTACGACGTACAGAAAGCCCAGCGCGGGATTGTTTACATCGATGAGATCGACAAGATCTCCCGTAAATCAGACAACCAGTCCATCACCCGTGACGTATCGGGTGAAGGCGTACAGCAGGCACTGCTGAAACTGATTGAAGGTACGGTTGCCGCCGTTCCGCCACAGGGTGGTCGTAAACATCCGCAGCAGGAGTTCCTGCAGGTTGATACCTCCAAGATCCTGTTCATCTGTGGTGGTGCGTTTGCTGGTCTGGATAAAGTCATCTCCCACCGTGTTGAAACCGGCTCCGGCATTGGTTTTGGCGCAACGGTGAAATCGACGTCCGAAAAACCAAACGAAGGCGAGCTGCTGTCTCAGGTTGAACCGGAAGATCTGATCAAATTCGGTCTGATCCCTGAGTTCATCGGCCGTCTGCCGGTTGTGGCAACGCTGAATGAGCTGAGTGAAGACGCGCTGATCCAGATCCTGAAAGAACCGAAAAATGCGCTGACCAAGCAGTATCAGGCGCTGTTCAATCTGGAAGGCGTTGACCTGGAATTCCGCGACGAAGCGCTGGATGCTATTGCCAAGAAAGCGATGGTCCGTAAAACCGGTGCTCGTGGTCTGCGTTCAATTGTTGAAGCAGCACTGCTCGACACCATGTACGATCTGCCGTCGATGGAAGATGTTGAGAAAGTGGTGATTGACGAGTCCGTTATTAGCGGTCAAACCAAGCCGCTGCTGATTTACGGCAAACCTGAAGCGCAGCAGGCATCTGGCGAATAATTCACCAAACCATACAAGCAGTTAATCAAAAAGGGGGGATTTTATCTCCCCTTTACTTTTTCCGTATTCATAGCGTTGAATGTGTGGGAAACATCCCCATATACTGGATACATGTTAATGGTTATGTGAAGCACAGTGACATGACCAGCTTACCTGGCGGACACTAACTAAGAGAGAGCTCTATGAATCCTGAGCGTTCTGAACGCATTGAAATCCCCGTATTGCCGTTGCGCGATGTGGTGGTTTATCCGCACATGGTCATACCCTTATTTGTAGGGCGGGAAAAATCTATCCGTTGCCTTGAAGCCGCCATGGATCATGATAAAAAAATCATGCTGGTGGCGCAGAAAGAAGCATCAACGGATGAGCCGGGTGTAAACGATCTTTTCACCGTCGGGACCGTGGCCTCTATTTTGCAGATGCTGAAGCTGCCTGACGGCACCGTGAAGGTGCTGGTAGAAGGCCTGCAGCGTGCGCGTATTACCACTCTGTCAGACGACGGCGAACACTTCTCTGCCAAGGCAGAGTACCTTGATTCGCCTGAGCTTGATGAGCGCGAGCAGGAAGTACTGGTTCGCACCGCGATTAG
This sequence comes from Enterobacter sp., assembly GCF_977039595.1. Lineage (NCBI taxonomy): Bacteria > Pseudomonadati > Pseudomonadota > Gammaproteobacteria > Enterobacterales > Enterobacteriaceae > Enterobacter > Enterobacter sp. The sequence continues at coordinate 88,300 of NZ_CDRQYH010000007.1, read as the reverse complement.
CCAGTTTGAAGGCTACATCAAGCTGAACAAGAAAATCCCACCAGAAGTGCTGACGTCGCTGAACAGCATCGACGATCCTGCGCGCCTGGCGGACACCATCGCTGCACATATGCCGCTGAAGCTGGCTGACAAGCAGTCCGTGCTGGAAATGTCCGACGTTAACGAGCGTCTGGAATACCTGATGGCGATGATGGAGTCTGAAATCGATCTGCTGCAGGTTGAGAAGCGCATTCGCAACCGCGTGAAAAAGCAGATGGAGAAATCTCAGCGTGAGTACTATCTGAATGAGCAAATGAAGGCCATTCAGAAAGAACTGGGCGAGATGGACGACGCGCCGGACGAAAACGAAGCCCTGAAGCGTAAGATCGACGCGGCGAAGATGCCGAAAGAGGCGAAAGAGAAGGCCGAAGCAGAACTGCAGAAGCTGAAAATGATGTCTCCAATGTCGGCTGAAGCGACCGTTGTACGCGGCTACATTGAGTGGATGGTGCAGGTTCCGTGGAACGCCCGCAGCAAGGTCAAAAAAGACCTGCGTCAGGCACAGGAAATCCTGGATACCGACCACTACGGCCTGGAACGCGTGAAAGACCGCATTCTTGAGTACCTCGCGGTACAAAGCCGTGTAAACAAAATTAAAGGGCCAATTCTGTGCCTGGTAGGACCGCCGGGGGTGGGTAAAACCTCTCTGGGTCAGTCCATCGCCAAAGCGACCGGACGTAAATATATCCGTATGGCGCTGGGTGGCGTGCGCGATGAAGCGGAAATCCGCGGTCACCGCCGTACCTACATCGGTTCTATGCCGGGTAAACTGATCCAGAAGATGGCGAAAGTGGGGGTTAAAAACCCGCTGTTCCTGCTCGATGAGATCGACAAAATGTCGTCGGACATGCGTGGCGACCCTGCATCTGCACTGTTGGAAGTGCTTGATCCAGAACAGAACGTGGCGTTCAGCGATCACTACCTGGAAGTGGACTACGACCTGAGCGATGTGATGTTCGTAGCGACCTCCAACTCCATGAACATTCCGGCCCCGCTGCTGGATCGTATGGAAGTGATCCGTCTCTCGGGCTATACCGAAGACGAGAAGCTGAATATTGCTAAGCAGCACCTGCTGCCGAAACAGATTGAGCGTAACGCGCTGAAAGCCAACGAGCTGACCGTTGAGGACAGCGCGATTATCGGCATCATTCGTTACTACACCCGTGAAGCGGGCGTGCGTAGCCTTGAGCGTGAAATCTCAAAGCTGTGTCGTAAAGCGGTGAAACAGCTGCTGCTGGATAAGAGCCTGAAACACATTGTGATTAACGGCGACAATCTGCATGCCTATCTCGGCGTTCAGCGCTTCGACTACGGCCGCGCGGACAACGAAAACCGCGTTGGTCAGGTGACCGGGCTCGCATGGACGGAAGTGGGCGGCGATCTGCTGACCATCGAAACCGCCTGTGTACCGGGTAAAGGCAAACTGACCTACACCGGCTCGCTGGGTGAAGTGATGCAGGAATCCATCCAGGCTGCGCTGACCGTGGTACGCGCGCGTGCGGAGAAACTGGGAATTAACCCTGATTTCTACGAAAAACGCGACATCCACGTGCACGTACCTGAAGGGGCGACGCCAAAAGATGGTCCAAGCGCGGGTATTGCCATGTGTACCGCTCTGGTTTCCTGCCTGACCGGGAACCCGGTGCGTGCCGATGTGGCAATGACCGGTGAAATTACGCTGCGTGGCCAGGTTCTGCCGATTGGTGGTTTAAAAGAAAAACTGCTGGCGGCACACCGCGGTGGGATCAAAACCGTATTGATCCCTTACGAAAACAAACGCGATCTGGAAGAGATTCCGGACAACGTGATTGCCGATCTGCAGATCCATCCTGTTAAGCGAATTGAGGAAGTTCTCAGTCTCGCTTTGCAGAATGAACCCTCCGGAATGCAGGTTGTAACCGCAAAATAGTGACCTCGCGCAAAGAGCGTCAATAAAAACAAGGCTGGTAAGTGATTTCGCACTTGCCAGCCTTTTTTTGTATAGCTAATTTAGATTGCTGATTAGGTCAGCCATCAACAACGGGTGTTGTAAGGTCATGGCAGGCCTGATATAACTGCTGCGCGGTCGCGTTGTGAAGGATTCAGGCGCGATATAAATTATAAAGAGAGGAAGAGAACAGTGAATAAATCTCAACTGATTGACAAAATTGCTGCTGGTGCTGATATTTCTAAAGCTGCAGCTGGACGTGCGTTAGATGCATTAATTGCTTCTGTTACTGAATCTCTGCAGGCTGGGGACGACGTTGCACTGGTAGGCTTCGGTACTTTTGCTGTTAAAGAGCGTGCTGCCCGTACTGGCCGCAACCCTCAGACCGGTAAAGAGATCACCATTGCTGCTGCTAAAGTGCCGGGTTTCCGTGCAGGTAAAGCGCTGAAAGACGCAGTAAACTGATTGCTCTCCCGTTTCAGGGAAGCCGGAAAGTACAAGGGCGCATCATTTGATGTGCCTTTTTTGTTTGTCCAGACCTGATTTGTGCGAGTTTATGCGAGTTGTGGGCTGACAATCGCCCCGTTTTCTTGTCACAATACGCCTTCACGCGCGACGGGCAGGATTTTCCGTCAGCGTCAGGTAACCAGTCACCTACAGCGGAGTGTTGTTACACCATGATGGACAGCTTACGCACGGCTGCTAACAGTCTCGTGCTCAAGATTATTTTCGGTATCATTATCGTGTCGTTCATATTGACCGGCGTGAGCAGTTACCTTATTGGCGGTGGTGCAAACTACGCCGCAAAAGTGAATGGCCAGGAGATCAGCCGCGGTCAGTTCGAGAATGCTTTTGCCGGTGAACGTAACCGTATGCAGCAACAGCTGGGCGACCAATTCTCTGAACTGGCGGCGAACGAAGGGTACATGAAGACTCTGCGCCAACAGACGTTGAACCGTCTTATCGACGAAGCGCTGCTCGATCAGTATGCCAAAAAACTCGGCCTTGGCATTAGTGATGAGCAGGTGAAAAAAGCCATCTTCTCCACCCAGGCCTTCCAGTCTAACGGTAAATTCGACAACGCGCGTTACAACAGTATCGTCAACCAGATGGGGATGACGGCCGATCAGTACGCTCAGGCGCTGCGTAACCAGCTGACCACCCAGCAGCTCATCAATGCTGTCGTGGGCACCGATTTCATGCTCAAAGGTGAAACGGACGAACTGGCCGCGCTGGTGGCACAGCAGCGTGTTGTACGCGAAGCGACCATTGATGTTAACGCCCTGGCGGCGAAACAGCAGGTGAGCGACGCTGACGTTAACGCCTGGTACGAACAGAACAAGAATTCTTTTGTTTCTCCAGAGCAGTTCCGCGTGAGCTATATCAAGCTGGATGCGGCCGCGCTGCAGGAAACCGCGTCTGATGCAGAGATCCAGTCTTACTACGATCAGCATCAGGATCAGTTCACTCAGCCCCAGCGTAACCGCTACAGCGTGATTCAGACGAAAACTGAGGCTGATGCTAAAGCGGCGCTCGATGAGCTGAACAAAGGCGCTGATTTCGCGACCGTTGCGAAAGCGAAATCCACCGACATTATCTCGGCGAAAAACGGCGGTGATATGGGCTGGCTGGAAGACGCGACCACGCCTGACGAGCTGAAAAATGCCGGTCTGAAAGAGAAAGGCCAGCTTTCTGGCGTCATTAAGTCTTCCGTTGGTTTCCTGGTCGTGCGTCTGGACGACATCACCGCGGCGAAAACCAAGCCGCTGGCTGACGTCCGCGATGATATCGCAGCGAAAGTGAAACAGGAAAAAGCGCTGGATGCCTACTACGCGCTGCAGCAGAAGGTTAGCGATGCTGCCAGCAACGACAACGAATCTCTGGCAGGTGCAGAGCAGGCGGCGGGCGTGAAGGCGGTTGAAACTGGCTGGTTTGGTCGTTACAACCTGCCGGAAGAGCTGAACTTCAAGCCGGTTTCTGATGCCATCTTCAACGGTGGTCTGGTGGGCGAGAACGGCACGCCGGGCAGTAACTCTGACATCATTACCGTCGACGGCGATCGTGCATTTGTGTTGCGCGTCAGCGAGCATAAGCCAGAAGCGGTCAAACCGCTGGCGGAAGTGAAGGATCAGGTCGTCGCTCAGGTTAAGCACAACAAAGCGGAACAGCAGGCGAAACTGGATGCTGAGAAGATTCTGTCCGATCTGAAAGCGGGTAAAGAAGACGCGCTGAAAGCGGCTGGCCTGAGCTTCGGTGAAGCGAAAACGCTGAGCCGTACCGGTCAGGACCCTATCAGCCAGGCCGCGTTTGGTCTGACTCTGCCTGCGAAGGACAAGCCAAGCTTCGGTACCACCACCGATGCGCAGGGTAACGTCGTTCTGCTGGCGCTGGATGAAGTGAAAGCCGGCACCTTACCAGAAGCGCAGAAGAAAGCCATGGTTCAGGGAATTACCCAGAACAATGCCCAGATTGCCTTCGAAGCCATGATGAGCAACCTGCGTAAAGAAGCCAAAATCAAGCTGGGTGATGTAATGACTCAGCAGCAGTAATTACGTGTCTGCTCGCAGATTTTCGTAACGCTCTGCAAAAACTAAAGGCCGCTTTCGCGGCCTTTTCCATTTCTGCAATCTGCTGTTTGTGCCGGTTTGAAGTGGCGGCTATCTTGACGTGGCTGTCAACAAACAAGGAGATAACAGCATGAAATGTGGAATCAAAGCACTGTTAATTACGCTGGCTATTGCCACCACCGGGATGAGCGCGGGCGCGATGGCGTCGGCTCCCGCCGCCAAATCACAAACTACCCAGAGCAAGTCCGACGCGGCAGCGCCGGTGCAAGGGCAAACCAAAGCGATTGACGCCGGTAAAAATGCGGATGATGACGGTACGCGGGTCAGTATCAATTCTGCCTCTGCGGAAGATCTGGCCCGCGCGATGAATGGTGTCGGCCTGAAAAAAGCGCAGGCAATCGTCAGCTACCGCGAAGAGTATGGTCCTTTCAAAACGGTCGACGATCTCAAACAGGTGCCGGGCATGGGCAGCGCGCTGGTTGAGCGCAACCTCTCACACCTGACATTGTAATCACGCAATTTCTTGCACTGCGGCAAAATTTTGCCAGGATAAAGAGGTCATACCAGTTATGACCTCTCATCCTACAATAACAGTAAAGGCTATTGCGCTATGCAGACAAAAATCAAAGTACGCGGTTTTCATCTCGACGTTTATCAGCATGTGAACAATGCCCGCTATCTTGAGTTTCTTGAAGAAGCGCGCTGGGACGGGCTGGAAAACAGCGAAAGCTTTCAGTGGCTGACCGCGCACAACATCGCGTTCGTGGTCGTCAATATCAACATCAACTACCGCCGTCCGGCCGTGCTGGGCGATGTGCTCACGGTGACAAGCCAGGTGCAGCAAATCAATGGAAAAAGCGGGGTGTTAAGCCAGGTGGTGACGCTCGATCCAGAAGGGCAGGTGGTGGCTGATGCGCTGATCACCTTTGTCTGTATCGATCTGAAAACGCAGAAAGCGCTGCCGCTCGAAGGTGAGTTGCGTGAAAAGCTGGAGTTGATGATCGCGTAAGACTTGTTAAGGCGTACTCGTGCTGTCGACACCCGTTTTGTGACAGCACGTTCAAGTAGCCCTATTTTAGGCCAGTCTTTTTCTGCATCGCGGCCATCACGCCGGCTTTATCGGCAAGATAGTGGTTCAGTCCGTTCGCGCGAAGATTACAGGCCGCGCACTGGCCGCAACCGTCGCCTTTGATACCGTTATAGCAGGTGAGCGTTTCGCTGCGAACCAGGTCCAGCTTGCCCCAGTAATCCGCCAGCGCCCAGGTTTCGGCTTTATCCAGCCACATGAGCGGAGTTTCAAAGCGCGTCTCTTTCGCCATCCCCAGATTGACGGCGTGGTTTAGCGCTTTCACGAACTCATCACGACAGTCCGGGTAGCCGGAGAAGTCGGTCTCGCAAACGCCCGTAATCACCGCTTCGGCTTTTACCTGGTAGGCGTAGATCGCCGTCAGGGTCAGGAAGAGGATATTACGGCCCGGCACGAAGGTATTCGGAATGCCGCTGGCATCAGGTTCGTAGTCCGGGACGGGAATACTGTCGCGTGTGAGGCTGCTCACGGCCAGTTCATTTAACAGCGTAACGTCCAGCACCTTGTGCGCGCGTGCGCCCAGTTTCAGGGCAAGTTCACGGGCAACGTCGATTTCAGCGCGGTGGCGCTGACCATAATCGAAAGTGACACAGTGAACTTCATCGTACTGATGAAGGGCCTGAACCAGGCAGGTAGTAGAGTCTTGTCCTCCGCTGAACACGACGACGGCACGTTTCATAAATCATCTCGACTGTTACGGTAAAAACGTTATGTTACCGTCTGCCTGTGGCGCCGACCAGCTTCTTCACGATTTAGGGGCGGGAAGCCAGGCTTCGGTAAAGTCAAACCAGCCGCGGGTATTGAGACGTATACCATTCACGCCTGGTGGAGCACTGATTTGGTATTGATAATTAAAGAGTGGTGTCAGCACTGCACTTTCCATTAACCGGTTGAAGATGGCTTGCAGCCCCGCGTGCCTATCCCGCGCCTCTGCCTGCGTCTGTACCGCATCCAGCGTCGCTTGCAAATGGGCGTAAGCCGGTGCGCTAAGAACGTGCGGCCAGAGGGCATCGCAGCGCAGCCACTGTTCCAGCGTATATTCCGGCGCTTCGCCAATAAGCCTGTCGCCCATCATGATGTCTGCATCTGCAAGCTCCAGGCATCCGTCCCACGTCTTGGCGTCGTGAAAGATGACGGTCAGTTCACACCCCTGTAGCGCCAGGTATGCCTTCAACTGGCTGGCCATAGTGTGAAGCTCAACAGGGAGATGATAAACAAGCGTCAATGCTTCAGGGAGGGTTACGCCCGATAAATCAGGCCATTCGGGAATGGTCCAGCCGGGAAGCAGTTCCTGAGTTGGCGTGATGAGCCCTTCGTTTAGTGGAAGGGTGTGGAGAAGCCGGGAGAGATGAATGATATTGATAAGCCGCTTTGCCTGGAGCTCACTCAGGCGTGCGCTCTGTTTTAGCGTAAGGTAACAGAACCCCAGGCTTGTGCTGCTGCTTACCAGCCGCAGACTTTCCAGCTCGTCGGCCTCGCCGATCGCGATTTGCACCGGGTGACGACAGCTGGTACCCAGCCTGTAATCAAAAAGCTGGGGTGTGATCCAATATTCGATGGCTTTGAGCAGCGGATGACTCAGGTGATACTGCTCATGGCTTTCCAGACGAACCAGATCGGGCTCAAAGGCAGCCAGCCGAAAGGGGCCAGAGCCAACCGAAGGATGGTCGGGATGCGCAAGACGGCTACAGTAGGTTGCCAGCCTGTGCGGTAGCCAGTAGTCAGGTTGATGCAGCGTAAACGTCAGACACTGTGGATGCGTTGTCTCAATATTTAAGACGCTCTGTAACAGGGTGCGCAGGGCGGGGAGCGTCAACAGCGCTGTCAGACTTCGCTGGAGTTGCGCCGTTTCTATTTTATCGCCGTTATGCCAGTGCAGGGTGGAGCGAATGTAGAAATGCCAGCGCATGCCGTCAGCAGAGACATCCCAGTGATGCGCCAGATCGCCCGTGGGTTCACTGCTGTTACCGTTAAAACGCGTCAAGCCTGAGAACACCTGTCCTGCCAGATGCTGCTCCGCCCGACCAGGTAAGAACCCCGGCTGCAGCGGCTCCAGGGAGCGATAGTAGGGAATGCGCAGCGTCGGCGTATCGTTTTGCCACTGCCCGCCCAAAAAAGGATGCAGTAATGATCGCAGCGCTTCAGGGGCAAGCTGGGCCAGTTCCAGCGCGTTATGCTGCTGCCCGCTCTTCAGCGCCTCCTCCATCATCGCATTGCGCAGTGACTCCGGCGCGACATGAAACGTCAGCTCACCGCGCTTGCCGCGGCCAGACTGCGCTCGCCAGCTCAGCCAGCCCGCCTCCTGGGCCTGACGCAGCAACGTTCGGACATGCCGCTCGCTGCAAAAACAGCGGGCAGCCAGCTCGCTGATAGTGACCTGTTGCGTTGCACCCAGGGAAGGCTGCCAGAGGCGGTGATACTGATTGAGTCGATTGAGCTGGCGCATAAGAAACCCGGAACAATAATTTTCATCTATTCACTATTACTTCCGTATATCTCACACGATACTGATGCACAAGTTAACCGCATCACATTTCGGGAGTAATCATGGCTCGGCTCGCTGCATTTGATATGGACGGTACGCTGTTAATGCCGGATCACCGTTTAGGGGAAAAAACCCTGAACACGCTGAAACGCCTGCACGAGCGTGATGTTACCCTGACGTTTGCCACTGGCCGCCATGTGCTGGAGATGCGCCATCTGCTTGGTGCGTTTTCCCTTGACGCTTTTCTGATCACCGGCAACGGTACGCGAATTCATTCTATAGAAGGCGATGTACTGCACCGTCAGGATCTCAATCCGGAAGTGGCGGATATCGTACTGCACAGCACCTGGGACACGAAGGCCAGTATCCACGTCTTTAACGATCGGGGTTGGTTTACCGGAAGCGAAATCCCGGAATTATTGCACGCGCATGTATACAGCGGCTTCAGGTACCAGCTTATCGATCTGCGTCGGATCCCCGCCCATGCGGTCACTAAGATCTGTTTCTGTGGCGATCACGACGATCTGTGTCGCTTACGGATTCAGCTGAATGAGGCGCTAGGCGACCGGGCGCATCTGACCTTCTCGGCGGTTGATTGTCTGGAAGTGCTGCCGGTCGGCTGTAACAAAGGTTCCGCTCTGGCGGTTCTGAGCGACCACCTGGGATTAACGCTGCAGGAGTGTATGGCGTTTGGTGATGCCATGAACGACCGCGAAATGCTGGGTAGCGTAGGTCGCGGTCTGATCATGGGGAATGCGATGGCGCAGCTGAAAGCAGAACTTCCCCATCTGCCGGTTATTGGCCACTGCCGCAATGAAGCAGTGTCTCATTTTTTGACTCATTGGCTGGACAACAACAATCTCCCGTATTCCCCCGAATAGTGAGACCCTTCCAGCAAGCCAGACTTCGGTCTGGCTTTTTTTATTTCACCAGTTCTGCAATCTGCGCTTTCCACGGGGCGATATCGCCGATATTGGCCTGCACCCACTCCGCATTGTAGTAAGTTTCAAGGTAGCGCTCTCCGCTGTCGCACAGCAGCGTGACGATGGAACCGGTGCGGCCCTCTTCGCGCATGCGTGCGGCAAGCTGCAGTGCTCCCCACATATTGGTGCCCGTCGATGCGCCCACTTTGCGGCCCAGCTGCGTTTCCAGCCAGTGTGCCGTTGCCACGCTTGCGGCATCCGCCACGCGCATCATCTCGTCCACCACGTCGGGGATGAAAGAGGGCTCCACGCGCGGGCGGCCAATTCCTTCAATTTTACTGCCCACCGGGCTGCGCAGGCCAGCATCGCGGTTTTGCCAGTAGTCGAGGAACACGGAGTTTTGCGGGTCAACCACCATCAGCTGGGTATCGTAGCCCTGACAGCGGATGTAGCGTCCGATCGTGGCTGACGTGCCTCCTGTACCGGCGCTCATGACAATGTATGACGGAACCGGATGTGGTTCGTGGGTCATCTGGCGGAAAATACTGTCGGCAATGTTGTTATTCCCGCGCCAGTCCGTCGCGCGCTCGGCGAAGGTGAACTGGTCCATATAGTGGCCGTTCAGCTCGCGGGCCAGCATTTCAGAAGCGGCGTAGATTTCGCAGGCGCTTTCCACAAAGTGGCAGCGTCCGCCGTAAAATTCGATCTGTTCGATTTTGCGTTTTGCGGTGCAGGACGGCATCACCGCGATAAACGGCAGGCCCAGCAGGCGGGCAAAATAGGCTTCGGACACCGCCGTTGAACCGGAAGAAGATTCAATGATAGTCGTGCCTTCTTTAATCCAGCCGTTACATAAACCGTATAAAAACAGCGAGCGCGCCAGGCGATGCTTCAGGCTGCCGGTAGGATGGGTGCTTTCATCTTTCAGATAGAGCTGAATGCCGTCAAATCCCGGCAGGTAAAGGCGAATCAGGTGCGTATCCGCCGAGCGCTGATAGTCGGCATTGATTTCGCTGATCGCATGTTTAACCCAGGTGCTATTCATCATCGTTATCCGTTTGTCATTTTGTGCCTAGGATAGCGAAAAGCACAGAAAAAATTGTTGCTATCTGGCCTTTAAAATAGAATGAAGGGAGAAAAATTTTCTCTGCGAGGTGGGTATGCTAGATAAAATTGACCGCAAGCTCCTTTCATTGCTGCAAAATGACTGTACCCTCTCTTTGCAGGCGCTGGCAGATGCCGTTAATCTGACCACCACCCCGTGCTGGAAGCGTCTTAAGAAGCTGGAAGATGACGGCATTCTTCTGGGGCGCGTCGCGTTGTTAGATCCCGAAAAGCTGGGGCTGGGGTTGACGGCATTTGTGCTGATAAAAACTCAGCATCACAGCAGCGAGTGGTATTGCCGCTTCGTCACTCAGGTGTCTGAGATGCCCGAGGTGCTCGGTTTCTGGCGTATGGCCGGAGAGTACGATTACCTGATGCGCGTCCAGGTGGCCGACATGAAGCGCTATGATGATTTCTACAAGCGGCTGGTGAACAGCGTACCGGGTTTGTCGGACGTCACCTCAAGCTTCGCCATGGAACAGATTAAATACACCACAGCATTACCCATTGAATAACTTCGTAAAACACCTTCAGGAACAAACCGCGTGCGATTATTTGCCCAATTAAGCTGGTACTTTCGTCGGGAGTGGCAACGCTACCTCGGTGCAGTCGCCCTGCTTATTATCATTGCCATCCTGCAGCTGATCCCGCCTAAAGTGGTGGGCTACGTCGTGGATGGCGTCACCGAACAGCATTACACCACCGCACGGGTGTTGATGTGGGTTGGCACGCTGGTGCTGACGGCGGTCATTGTTTATCTGCTGCGCTACGTCTGGCGCGTGCTGCTGTTTGGTGCGTCCTATCAGCTGGCCGTTGAGCTACGTGAAGATTTTTACTGCCAGCTGAGCCGACAGCATCCCGAATTTTATCTGCGCCATCGCACCGGGGATCTCATCGCCCGCGCGACGAACGACGTCGATCGCGTGGTCTTTGCTGCCGGGGAAGGGGTGCTGACGCTGGTGGACTCGCTGGTGATGGGCTGTGCGGTGCTGATCGTGATGTCTACGCAGATCAGCTGGCAGTTGACCCTGCTGGCCCTGCTGCCGATGCCGCTCATGGCGCTGGCGATTAATCGCTATGGTGAACAGCTACACGAGCGTTTTAAGCTGGCGCAGGCGGCGTTTTCGTCGCTGAACGATCGCACCCAGGAGAGCATGACCAGCATCCGCATGATCAAAGCGTTTGGTCTGGAAGACCGGCAGTCTGCGCTGTTTGCCGCCGATGCCGCGGACACGGGGGCGAAAAACATGCGCGTCGCGCGTATCGACGCCCGTTTCGATCCGACGATTTACATCGCAATCGGCATGGCAAATATGTTGGCCATTGGCGGCGGAAGCTGGATGGTAGTGCAGGGCACGCTTACCCTGGGGCAATTGACCAGCTTTGCGATGTATCTGGGTCTCATGATCTGGCCGATGCTGGCGCTGGCCTGGATGTTTAACATCGTGGAGCGCGGCAGCGCCGCCTACAGCCGCATTCGCGCCATGCTGGCCGAAGCGCCGGTGGTCAATGACGGCAGCGAAGTCGTACCGGAAGGACGCGGCGTCATGCATGTCGACGTCCGCAAGTTTGTCTATCCACAAACGGAGCATCCGGTGCTGGAGAACGTCAGCTTTACGCTTCAGCCGGGCCAGATGCTGGGCATCTGCGGCCCGACGGGATCCGGTAAAAGTACCGTGCTCTCTCTGCTCCAGCGCCACTTTGACGTCACCGAGGGCGATATTCGTTTCCATGATATCCCCCTGACGAATCTGCTGCTTGACGAGTGGCGTGGTCGCCTGGCGGTCGTCAGCCAGACGCCGTTTTTATTTTCGGACACCGTGGCGAACAACATCGCCCTTGGACGCCCTGGGGCGACGCAGGAAGAGATTGAACACGTGGCGCGTCTGGCCAGCGTTCATGATGATATTTTGCGTCTGCCTCAGGGGTACGAGACGGAAGTCGGGGAACGCGGCGTCATGCTGTCCGGCGGGCAAAAACAGCGTATCTCCATTGCCCGCGCGCTGCTGCTGAATGCTGAAATCCTGATTCTGGATGATGCACTTTCCGCCGTGGACGGCCGTACCGAGCATCAAATTCTGCATAACCTGCGCCAGTGGGGCGACGGACGCACGGTCATTATCAGCGCCCACCGTTTGTCTGCGCTAACCGAAGCCAGCGAAATTCTGGTCTTGCAGCACGGGCACATTGCCCAGCGCGGGCAGCATGAAACGCTTGCCGAGCAGCCGGGCTGGTATCGCGATATGTACCGCTATCAACAGCTTGAGGCGGCGCTGGACGATGCGCCGGAAGAAGATGAGGAGGCCGCCAATGCGTAAGCTCGGAACGATGTGGCCGACGCTCAAACGTCTGCTGGCCTACGGCTCGCCGTGGCGTAAACCGCTCTCCGTTGCCGTGCTTTTACTCTGGATTGCGGCGATTGCTGAAGTGAGCGGTCCTTTGCTCATTAGCTACTTCATCGACAATATGGTCGCCAAAAGCTATCTGCCCCTGGGGCTGGTGGCGGGGTTAGGCGTGGCCTACGTTGGCCTTCAGCTGGCGGCGGCAGGGCTGCACTATGCTCAGTCGCTGCTGTTTAACCGTGCTGCCGTGGGCGTTGTTCAGCAGCTGCGTACGGATGTGATGGACGCGGCGCTTCGCCAGCCGCTCAGCGAGTTTGATATCCAGCCGGTTGGGCAGGTAATTTCGCGCGTGACCAACGATACCGAGGTGATCCGCGATCTGTACGTCACCGTTGTGGCGACCGTATTGCGCAGCGCGGCGCTGATTGGCGCGATGCTGGTTGCGATGTTCAGCCTTGACTGGCGTATGGCGCTGGTGGCGATCACCATCTTCCCGGCGGTGTTGATCGTCATGGTGATTTACCAGCGTTACAGCACGCCGATTGTGCGCCGGGTTCGCGCCTATCTGGCCGACATCAACGATGGCTTCAACGAAGTGATTAACGGCATGAGCGTCATCCAGCAGTTCCGCCAGCAGGCCCGCTTTGGCGAACGCATGGGGGAAGCCAGCCGTTCGCACTATATGGCGCGTATGCAGACGCTGCGGCTTGATGGTTTCCTGCTGCGTCCGCTGCTGAGCCTTTTCTCGGCGCTGGTGCTTTGCGGGCTGCTGATGCTCTTTGGGCTGAGCTCAAACGGTACGATTGAGGTGGGCGTGCTGTACGCCTTTATTAGCTATCTGGGACGCCTTAACGAGCCGTTGATCGAGCTCACCACCCAGCAATCGATGTTGCAGCAGGCGGTGGTCGCCGGTGAGCGCGTGTTTGAGCTGATGGACAGGCCGCGTCAGGCCTACGGCAATGACGAGCAACCTCTGCAAAGCGGGACTATCGCCTTTGATAACGTATCGTTTGCCTATCGCGAAGATCGGCTGGTGCTGCAGGACATCACGCTTGACGTTCCGTCGCGCGGTTTCGTGGCGCTGGTGGGGCATACCGGCAGCGGTAAGAGCACGCTAGCCAGCCTGTTGATGGGCTATTACCCGGTCACGCGCGGCGAAATCCGCCTCGACGGGCGCCCGCTCGCGTCTCTCAGCCACACCGTGTTGCGTAAAGGCGTCGCGATGGTGCAACAGGATCCGGTCGTGCTGGCCGATACCTTCTACGCCAACGTGACTCTGGGACGAGACTACACTCAGGGACAGGTCTGGGACGTGCTGGAAAAAGTGCAGCTGGCAGAGCTTGCGCGCGGGTTTAGCGATGGGATAAATACCAGGCTGGGCGAGCAGGGGAATAATCTCTCTGTCGGGCAAAAGCAGCTCCTGGCGCTGGCGCGGGTGCTGATTGAAACGCCGCAGATCCTGATTCTGGATGAAGCCACTGCCAGTATTGACTCCGGCACCGAGCAGGCCATCCAGCAGGCACTCTCCGCCGTACGCGACCATACGACGCTGGTGGTGATTGCCCACCGTCTTTCCACCATCGTCGATGCCGATACCATTCTGGTGCTACATCGCGGACAGGCCGTTGAACGTGGTACCCACCGTGAACTGCTGGAAGCAAAAGGGCGCTACTGGCAGATGTACCAGCTGCAGCTGGCGGGCGAAGAGCTGGCGGCCAGCGTGCGCGATGAAGAGTCGCTTAGCGCCTGATGCACCAAAATGAGGCGGCGCACTAACAGTCATTCCTGTTGGTGCAAAACTGAAACGCACCATGCACCGGCATGGTGCGTTTTTTTTCACCAGTTCGTTTATCAAGGCCGTGTAATGCTCTGTGCGCCGCCGTTCCCCCCCCCGTTTGCATTTCTGGCACATCCCTTGCAATACCTTCTGCGTAAGCTACGGCCATTACCGAATTCTGACTGGAGGGGATCTATGAAGCTGGTTACGGTTGTAATCAAACCATTCAAACTCGAAGACGTGCGTGAAGCGTTGTCTTCAATGGGTATTCAGGGACTGACTGTCACCGAAGTGAAAGGCTTTGGTCGTCAGAAGGGTCATGCCGAGCTTTATCGCGGGGCGGAATACAGCGTTAACTTTCTGCCAAAAGTAAAAATTGATGTCGCGATTGCTGACGATCAGCTTGATGAAGTCATTGATGTCATTAGCAAAGCGGCCTACACCGGCAAAATTGGCGACGGCAAAATTTTCGTTGCCGAACTGCAGCGCGTCATTCGCATCCGTACCGGCGAATCTGACGAAGCGGCATTGTAAATAACGCCTGGCACACAGTGATAGGGATCGAGAAAATGAAGATAGCAACACTTAAAACGGGTCTGGGTTCGCTGGCGCTGCTGCCGGGCCTGGCGCTGGCTGCTGCCCCTGCGGTGGCTGATAAAGCCGATAACGCCTTTATGATGATCAGCACCGCGCTGGTGCTTTTCATGTCCATTCCGGGCATTGCGCTGTTCTACGGCGGCCTGATCCGTGGCAAAAACGTTCTCTCCATGCTGACGCAGGTTGCCGTGACGTTTGCGCTGGTCTGCGTGCTGTGGGTGGTTTACGGTTACTCGCTGGCGTTCGGTACGGGCAACGCGTTCTTTGGTAACTTCGACTGGGTGATGCTGAAAAATATTGAGCTGACCGCGCTGATGGGCAGCTTCTATCAGTATATTCACGTGGCGTTCCAGGGCTCCTTCGCCTGTATTACCGTCGGGCTTATTGTGGGCGCGCTGGCGGAGCGTATTCGTTTCTCTGCTGTTCTGATCTTCGTAGTGGTCTGGATGACGCTCTCCTATGTGCCGATTGCGCACATGGTCTGGGGGGGCGGTCTGCTGGCAACCCATGGTGCGCTGGACTTCGCGGGCGGTACCGTTGTACACATCAACGCCGCGGTAGCGGGTCTGGTGGGGGCCTACCTGATTGGCAAACGCGTGGGCTTCGGTAAAGAAGCGTTTAAACCGCACAACCTGCCGATGGTGTTTACCGGTACTGCGATCCTCTACTTTGGCTGGTTTGGCTTTAACGCCGGCTCTGCGAGTGCGGCCAACGAAATCGCCGCGCTGGCCTTCGTGAACACCGTTGTTGCCACGGCGGGTGCGATTCTCTCCTGGGTGTTTGGCGAGTGGGCGGTACGCGGTAAACCTTCTCTGCTGGGTGCCTGTTCGGGTGCCATCGCCGGTCTGGTCGGTATTACGCCTGCGTGTGGTTATGTCGGTGTCGGCGGTGCGCTGCTGGTTGGCCTGGTCTCGGGTCTGGCGGGTCTGTGGGGCGTGACCGCACTGAAACGTGTGCTGCGCGTCGACGACCCATGCGATGTATTCGGCGTGCACGGCGTGTGCGGCATAGTCGGTTGTATCATGACCGGTATCTTCGCGGCGAAATCGCTCGGTGGCGTGGGTTACGCGGAAGGTGTCACCATGGTTCATCAGGTGCTGGTGCAGCTGGAAAGTATAGCTATCACCGTTGTCTGGTCTGCCGTTGTGGCCTTCATTGGCTATAAGCTGGCGGATATGACGGTGGGTCTGCGCGTACCGGAAGAGCAGGAGCGCGAAGGTCTGGACGTTAACAGCCACGGCGAGAATGCGTATAACGCCTGATAAACAGCAAAACGGCAACCAGAGGTTGCCGTTTTTAATGTGTATTCCCTCTCCCGGTGGGAGAGGGTCAGGGGGAGGGCATCAGGCCGCACACAATCACCCGCGATTACGCATCACCCCTTCCTGCACCGTCGAAGCGACCAGCACGCCGTCCTGAGTATAAAATTCTCCACGCACAAATCCGCGTGCGCTCGACGCTGACGTGCTCTCCACGCTGTAAAGCAGCCACTCATTCATGTTGAACGGACGGTGGAACCACATGGAGTGATCGATCGTCGCGACCTGCATCCCTTTTTCCAGGAAACCAACGCCGTGCGGCTGCAGCGCCACCGGCAGGAAGTTGAAGTCAGACGCATAGCCCAGCAGATACTGATGGACGCGGAAATCTTCCGGCACGGTCTCGTTGGCACGGATCCAAACCTGGCGTTTCGGCTCGGCGGTATGGCCTTTCATCGGGTTGTGGAACTCAACCGGGCGGATCTCCAGCGGCTTATCGCAGAGAAACTTCTCTTTGACCTGAGGGGGAAGCAGATGCGCCAGCGCGCGAGCAATATCCGTCTCTGATTTTAAAGAGTCAGGTGACGGAGCCGGGGGCATCACTTTCTGATGCTCGTAGCCCGGCTCCGGCGCCTGGAAAGAGGCCGTCATGTAAAAGATCGGCTTGCCGCTCTGAATGGCCGCTACGCGGCGCGCGCTGAAGCTGTTGCCGTCTCGCAGAACTTCAACGTCATACACAATCGGTTTTGCGCTATCGCCAGGGCGTAAGAAGTAGCTGTGGAATGAATGCACCAGACGGTCTGCCGGGACAGTCTCCTTTGCTGCGTACAGTGCCTGTCCGACGACTTGCCCCCCGAATACCTGGCGTAAGCCGAGATCTTCGCTCTGTCCGCGAAAGAGTCCTTCCTCAAT
Organism: Enterobacter sp.; assembly: GCF_977039595.1. Taxonomy (NCBI): domain Bacteria; kingdom Pseudomonadati; phylum Pseudomonadota; class Gammaproteobacteria; order Enterobacterales; family Enterobacteriaceae; genus Enterobacter; species Enterobacter sp. The sequence continues at coordinate 71,281 of NZ_CDRQYH010000007.1, read as the reverse complement.
TTTTTCCAGATTTAGTAATGTCAGCAGATTGTTCAGTGCCTGACTCATAGTTGTCCTCAATAAACGCCGCAGCGAAAGATAGGCAGAGTATAACGCAGAAATGAAAGTGGTCCGATGGGTAGAATAATCTGAATATCGGCACGTTTTCAGGCATAAATCGGTGATCTGTGCCACACTTGAATACGTTATGTGATTGAAACGACATCGGATGGGATCGATCCCGCTGGTGCATTGATAAGGAGACTTCAATGAAACTCGTGCCCATGCTTAGTGGTGTAGCTATTGCGGTGGCGTTGTCCGCCTGTGCCGGTAAGAGCGCCCAGGTGCCGGTTCCAGCTGCAGATCCGAACGGGATTAATACCCTTTCACAGCAGTCCATTCAGCAGCCTAACGTTTCCGGTACAATCTGGATCAAACAGAGAGTCGCTCTGCCACCGGACGCGGTACTAACGGTAACGCTGTCTGATGCTTCCCTGGCCGACGCGCCGTCTAAAGTCGTGGCCCAGCGTGCGGTCCGTACAGAAGGTAAGCAGGCGCCATTTAGCTTCGTGTTGCCGTATAACCCGTCGGACGTGCAGCCTAACGCCCGTATTCTGCTGAGTGCAGCGGTAACCATCAACGGTAAGCTGGTCTTTATCACCGATACGGTTCAGGAAGCAATCAACAATGGTGGGACAAAAATCGACCTGAACCTGGTGCCGGTGCAGCAGACCGAAGTACCGGTCGCACCGCAGACCAATCAGCCGTCTCTGCCAACCCCACCGACTCAGATGTAATTCCTGCATTTCCCCTCTCCTCCGGGAGAGGGGTCAATATATCCAGCGAAACTTCTGCAAATCGATCTGACCCGACCCTGTCACCTGGACACCCTCTGAAAGTAACGCCTGACGCTGACGCTGAAGATCCGGCCCGGTGAGCGAAATGTTCCCATGACGATTCACCACGCGATGCCAGGGCAACGTACTGCCTTCCGGTAGCCGTTTGAGGACTCCTCCAACCTGTCGCGCCGCGCGCGGGGAACCGGCCAGGCGCGCAACATCACCATAGGTAGTGACATAGCCTTCCGGGATTGAGGCCACGATTTGCCATACGCGCTGTGGAAAGGAGTCGTGTTCGTCCATACCTTCACCTGTGGGGGTAGTTTCTGGAACGCTATGGTAAACGAAGATCTTCATGATTGCTGCGCCTGTTTGCGCAAGAAACCAGCATCCGGTTGCTGGTCGCTTGCAATTGGGCTTTAGCACAGGGATAATGCGCCAGCGCGTTGGTTATCAACGCTCTCAATGGGGGCTCTGTTGGTTCTCCCGCAACGCTACTCTGTTCACCAGGTCAGGTCCGGAAGGAAGCAGCCAGGGCAGACGACGTGTGTGCCGGGATGTAGCTGGCAGGGCCCCCACCCATTTGTGCTCCCAATAACTCCTGTTTTCAGTGTTTACCTGGTGCGGCGCAAGTGGCGTATCAATGCCTGCTGGATGTGAGCAGCTTGATGCTGTCGATCACGAGATGCGGTTTCCCACTAACCGTATATTTTTTCATTTATGAGTACTCAGAAATGGATAATTCTCTCAGACGTTTGTCACCTTTATTGAAAAGTGCCGTAGGAACGCCAGGTAAAGCAGGAAACTTTCAGCGCGACGTGATTATCGTGCAATACCTGTTTAATCTCATTAAGCCTATCATCCAGTATGACATCCCAGAAGATGGGATTATTTCCCCGACATTGATCAGAACCATCAGCCAGTTTCAGTCCATTCATTTGCGTTTCCAGCATCCCGATGGGGTTATTGAGCCAGAAGGGAAGACTTTCCGTGGATTAGTTGCTGCTGCGATGAAATATCCCCTTGCGTCTCAACAATCGTCTTTCACGTCTTCATTTTTTAGGCAACCTTCTGCCAATGAAAATAGCGTCCGTCAGCTGGTTAACGATTATCTGAGAAAAGAGCGCTACAACGTAGCAGATGAAACCCTTGAGCGAAGCAAGCTGATAGCGCCTGGAATTGATGGGGCTGTATCGCTGACGGAACAGGACTTTACTGAAGCCTGGGAAAATCTTAATCGTCGGGTAGAACTGAATATCATCAAAGCTTTTTCTATTGTGGAGTCGGGCGGACGATCTGGGTTTAATGCTTTAAATCTACCGATTATTGCGTATGAAGGGCATATTTTCCGTAAATACACCAAAAGGAAATACGATCAAACCCACCCTTTTTTGTCTTATAAATATGTAAAGAAAGCGGGTCCGGAATGGCAAAAAAACAATATCGACCAGCTTTCTGCATGGAATACCCTGGCGAAGGCCTACGCACTTGATGCCGAAGCTGCGATAAAATCGTGTTCATGGGGGATGTTCCAGATTATGGGGTTTAATTACGAATCGTGCGGTTATAAAGATCTCGGCACATTTTTAAAAGATATGAAGTCTAATGCCGGTAAGCAATTAAATGCTTTTTTACATTTGTGCAATAAGAACAGCTCACTACTGTCGGCAATGGTAAATAAGGACTTTTATAATATGGCATTCAACTATAACGGAAGCGATTTCGGTGATTATGACGTTAAAATTCGCAGAACGTATGAAAGCCTGGAGAAGGGGCGGAGATGAAAATTAAAATGATGCGCATAGTTTGCGGTTTTTCAGTCTTAATGGCGGCGTTTTCTTCGTATGCCACGACGCTACAGTCTGGCGTATATGAAGGTTTGTTACTCGCCGTCTCACCGACGGGCAATATCACCGGGTATTACTCTGAATCGGCTGAAGACAGCGTAAAACGTACCTGCACTTTCTTTCTGACAGGCCATGTTTCAGCGCAACAGCCAGACACAATCACTTCATGGTCTTCTTCTGTGCTCGCGGGCCATATTGCCGCGAATACCGCGGGTGTCACATTAGCCATTCCTGATGGGCAAAACCATGCTGGGTGTATGAATGTGCTGATGCCTGAAATTGCGACAGGTCTGGAACTGGAGAGGATGCGGCAGACACAGTGGCAAACGCTGATGAAGGTAAGCAGCCCGCGGGCTTATCTGAGCTCCACGCCTGATGCCGCGACCCGGCGTAAAGCCTGGATCGTTAAAGGAGACGTAGTAGGGGTAATACAAACCCAGGCTGGCTGGGCAGAGGTAGAGTTTGTCGCCCGTAGCGGAAAAATGACGCACGGCTGGGTGAATAGCAATGACGTTCAGCCGTTAACGCCTCCTGCATCCTGATCGGTTTATTTCTCCCCCTGAATTCAATATTGCCGGGCGATGCTTTCGCATCGGCAATCTCATTAAGCTAATCCGTAACGCTATTTTCCCCGCATGACCGCACCCTATGACACTGAAAATAAGAGTTATAGCTAGCCGTCAGGGGCCCACCCATTTGTGCGACAGATATTCCGCTCCCGATCTCACGGTAGATGAGATCGAACCTGCCCGTCGTTTGGCCCTGGCAGGTAAAATTGAAGCGTTCACACAATTTGTGAACTCTTGCCGGAGCGTGATCAAAAACTATGAGCCGCCAGTGTTCAGGTACACAGGGGAAAATGTGGTCGCTTTATCTTCTTGTACGGAGGTATCTTTAAGGACTGCGGTTAGTCGTCCGTATTATGGTTATGTTAAAAAAGCCGTAAAAGATGAACAGCCAGAAGACCTATTTACAGTCAAAGGCAGCAATACGAACCTCCAACCACTGATTGAAGAGGTTGGGCGATCCTACATGGTAGTGGAAAATGTGGCTTAGATGGAGTTTGGTCAAAAGCCATACAAAGCCGGGTCAGCCCCGGTTTTTTTGTGTCTGTCGCATGAGAAAACGGCTTGCCAGTGTATTCTTTTGGTGATACAAAATTATTGCCCCACCGCTTTTTAGTGCATTGAAATACATGGGTTTTATTAGAAAAAGCTTAGCTGGCAGGGCCCCTACCCATTTCCGCCCTCATAAAATCTTCCTGCTTTCACCTCTCACTTTTGACTGCTATCCCACAATAATATTATGCCTATATCGTGTAATATATATTTCATCGCGCTGAAATATTATTGTCATAAACCTGTAATAATAGACTGTCATTTTATAATTGGACGTCTATTTTCTTCCATAACTCGAAAAAATTTATATCTGGATAACATTGTTAACTTCGTGTATTAAATAAAGTACTTATTCCGAAGGGAAGTGACAAACATGGCTACAGCGGTATTAAACGTTAAGATTGATGACGCGCTAAAAGAAAGGCTTCGCCACTATGCGGAACTCAATAACGAGAATTTAAGCGTGACAACAGAGAAACTGCTGCTGCTGGCATTCGAAGCAGTAGAAGAGGCGGGAGTATCGGAAGAGGATATTGATAATCAGCATACGGAAGAAGAGAGTGTTTCTCCTTTTACTCCTAAAGAAATCAAGGCCCTACGTAAACTTCTGAAGAAGAGAAAATGAAACAACAACTGTCAACTGCCAGTGACTACAACGAGGCCTGCGATCTGTTGCGTTCAGGCTACGTGAAGCATGTACGTCTTGGCTGGAATGTTGGAAGCGATGAGTTCTTTCGTATTGCGTCTGACTGGTGTGATACCGGTGCAAAAATAAAGAAAGACGGTGATAATTTCGTTATTTCACTAAAAGGCTTTCCTATTCCTCCTCAGCATTAAACACTGACCAGTGAAAACTGCTGACTGCATATATTACAGTCAGCAGTTTTTATTTTATGATCTGCTTCAAATTTTTTAATATTAAATTACGCTGCGTTTTAACGATGGCACGTTTTTATTCAGGGCGAGCCATAACGGTTTGATCCTCAGTAACGCCTGCTCAAGCTCTGTCGATTCCAGCGAGAAGGGCATACGTAAATAGCGGTCAAACGCCCCTGATAAACCAAATCGCGTCCCGGTTCCAAGGTTAATCCCGATTATTTCTGCCCGTGCGGCAAGCTGTGTCGCCAGCATGCCCGGTAGCTCTATCCAGTAGGAGAGCCCGCCTTCCGCCTCGTGGAATTTCCACTCCGGGAAATGTTCTCGCAGCAGGTCACCGCATCGATCGCGCCGTTCCGCTAGCATTTTCCGGCGTGCGGGCAGAAACGTCTCGCTGTTGTTAATGAGCCACTGCATTGCCAGCTGTTCCAGCAGCGGCGAGCCTAAATCCAGCGTATCCCGCGCCTGAGCAAGCGTGGCGATGGTGCGCGATGAGGCGCGGATCCAGCCTAGACGCAGCCCTCCCCAGAAGCTTTTGCCGGCAGAGCCTAAAGTGATGACGGTGGCCTGCGGGTTGAAGGAGGCCAGCGGTGGTGGGGGAGGCGCATCAAACCAGAGATCCACCATCGTTTCATCCACCACCAGCGCCGTGCGGGTTTGGGCTGCAATATCCGTGATGGCCTGACGGGTGGCAATATCCATACAGCGCCCGGTCGGATTATGAAAATCTGGCATCAGATAGGCCAGACGAGGCGCCGTCTGGGCAAGCGTTGCGGCAAAGCCATCCGTATCCCAACCGGTTTCCGGCAGAGACACCCCGACTGGCCGACACTGCGCGCCCTGAATGGCGGCAATCGCCAGCGGATAGGTGGGATGATCGACCACGACGCGGTCCCCCGGCCCGGCCATCATCCGCAGTACCAGCGCAAAGCCGCTGACGGCGCCATTGACCACCATCACTTCGTCTGCGCGGGTGGGCAGACCACGCGCGGTATAGCGTGCAGCGATGGCTTCCCGCAGCGTCGGCAACCCTAGCTGATCGTAGCCCGTCAGCGAGAGATGCGGGGTAATGGCCGTGAGCGCATGGGTATACGCCTGATGGATCTCCGGCCCGGCATTGAGGGCGGCAGTGGAGAGATCCAGTGCGGCGCTCGCCGCGGAAAGAGTGGGAACGGCGCGCGTATCCGGGAGGATCACGCGTGACCCGCTGCCGTGGCGGCTTTCAAGATATCCCTCTTCGCGCAGGTGGGCGAGCGCGCTGCTGACGGTGGTACGGCTCACGTCCAGCGCCGCGGCCAGCTCACGCTCGCCCGGCAGCCGCGTATTCAGTGCCAGCCGTCCATCAAGGATTAATAAACGCAGCGCGTCGGCCAGCTGTCGCCAGAGCGGGGTTCGGGATGAGGCTTGTTGCCAGTGGCCTAAAAGGCGTACCAGAGACTGACTTCCGAAGCGGCGTGATGACATATGCAGTCCACTATTTGAAAACTGGACATTAATCATAGTGCCATTTTAGGTCAGGATGAAAGCCTGGTTCACTGGAGAAGATAAAAATGGTACGTCGTCTGCTACAACTCTATGTCGGTTTAGGACTGTATGGCCTGTCCACCGCGATGTTTATTCGTTCCGATTTGGGCGTCGACCCCTGGGATGTATTTCACCTTGGGGTGGGGTTACAGCTGGGAATGACTATCGGAACGGTGATTATTGTGACCGGCGCGGCGGTGCTGCTGCTGTGGATCCCGCTGCGCCAGATGCCGGGGCTTGGCACGATCAGTAACGTGATTTGTATCGGTCTGGCGGCGGACGCCAGCATGGCGCTTATACCGGAACTGGAATCGTTACCCGTTCGAATCGCTTTCCTGGTGTCGGGCATCGTGATGAACGCGATTGCGACCAGCATGTACATCGGGGCCGGTTTCGGGCCAGGCCCGCGCGACGGTCTGATGACCGGCATTCACGCCCGGCTGGGGTGGTCCATTCGTAGCGTGCGCACCTCAATTGAAGTGTCCGTCCTGCTGATTGGGTGCGTGCTTGGCGGCACCTTTGGCGTGGGAACCGTACTTTATGCCCTGACCATTGGCCCGCTTATCCAGCTCTGTCTGCCCTGGTTTCGCCAGAAGCCGCGCATTGCGGAAATACCCCAGCCGGAGCGGGTTGTTTAATTTTGCGAAGCGCTCACATGTTTTAACGGCGTCGCTGTGCCACAATAATGGGCCCCGACTCACGCGATGCCACAATGCATGAAAGCTATCACTCTCTATGATGTCGCCCTCCTTGCGGGGGTTTCTTATCAGACCGTTTCCCGCGTCATTAACGACGCGGAGCATGTTTCTGCCCGCACGCGGGAAAAGGTGCAGCAGGCGATGGCGGAGCTGCACTACGTGCCTAACCTGCGGGCACAGCAGCTGGCGGGCAAACGCACCCGCACGCTGGGACTTATCACCACCGATCTGGCCCTGCATGCGCCCTCGCAAATTGTGTCGGCGGTAAAATCCCGCGCGGCGGAACAGGGGGCGAGCGTTCTTATCTCCATGGTGGAACAGCCGCAGCACTGTCAGGTCGCGCTTCAGGCGCTGCTGGCGCAGCGGGTGGACGCGCTGCTGGTGAATGTTCCGCTTGACGATCGTGACGCTGAAGAACTCAGGGCACTGGCGTCGCCCGTCCCGGTGCTATTTCTCGATGTGGCGCCTTCAGCGCGGGTAAACAGCCTTGTGTTTAACGCGGAGCAGGGGGCGCGTCTGGGCGTTGAGCATCTGCTTTCGCTGGGGCATCGACATATTGCTCTGCTGAGCGGGCCGGAAAGCTCGGTCTCTGCTCGGGCGCGTCTGGCGGGGTGGAAAGCCGCTCTGGCCCGCGCGGGGCATGAAGCCGTTGAGGTGGCTTACGGTGACTGGAGCGCCGCCAGCGGCTATGAGAAAGGGCATGTCCTTCTGTCGGGGACGATATTACCGGATGCCATTCTGGTGGCTAACGATCAGATGGCGCTCGGGGTAATGCGCGCCTGCGCGGAAAAAGGGATCGCTATTCCTGGCCAGATGTCGGTGGTCGGGTTTGACGATACGGCCGACAGCGCCTGGTTTTCCCCGCCGCTGACGACCATTCGTCAGGCGTTTCGCGATGCGGGTGAACGCAGCGTGGAATGGCTGCTGGCCCCCACCGGGGAGGAGGCGTGCTGGCAGGTTCAACTGCCGGTGACGCTGGTTACCCGTCATTCAAGCGCACGCCGCAACCCGAAGCAGGCTGAACGCGAGGATCTGGCGGAGCAGCTTAGAAGCCTGGCACTCCTTGCCGAGCAGATTGCCCGCAAATAAAACTTTGTGATCTGACTCGCTACCCGGCGAATGGGCGCTTTACCATCGCCGGGTGCCAGGGCATGTTAACCAAAATTGTGAGCGCTTCGCAAAGAGGTTACTATGTCCACCACTTCACCGCTGACCCTCAGCGCCATTCTGGCCCGTCGGGACTGGGAAAACCCCGGCGTCACACAGTGGAACCGTCTGCCCGCACATGCGCCGTTACACAGCTGGCGCAATGAATCTTCCGCCAGAGATGACGCCGGATCTACCAGCAGGCGCTCTCTCAACGGGCTATGGCGGTTTAGCTATTTTTCAGCGCCGGAGCAGGTTCCTCAAGCATGGGCAATTGAGGATTGCGCGGATGCCGTCGCAATGCCCGTACCGTCGAACTGGCAGATGCAGGGGGTCGACACGCCCATCTACACCAATGTCACCTATCCCATCTCCGTTAACCCACCTTTTGTGCCGCAGGAAAATCCGACAGGTTGTTACTCGCTCGCATTTGAAATGAATGACGCCTGGCTTCAGAGCGGGCAAACCCGCATCATCTTTGACGGTGTGAACTCGGCGTTCCATCTCTGGTGCAACGGGAAGTGGATAGGCTATTCCCAGGACAGTCGGCTGCCCGCCGAATTTGACCTCTCGGCGGCATTACGCCCCGGGCAGAACCGCCTGGCGGTCATGGTATTGCGCTGGTGCGACGGCAGCTATCTTGAAGATCAGGACATGTGGCGCATGAGCGGCATTTTCCGCGATGTGACTTTGCTGCATAAACCCGATACCCGGATTGCCGATTATCACGTGGTGACGGACCTGAATAATGAGCTGGACCGCGCGGTGCTGAAGGTTGATGTCGCGCTGGCAGGCGCTGGCTTTGCAGACTGCGAGGTGGTTTTTACCCTGTGGCGCGCGGAGGAAAAATGCGCCTGCGTTTCCCGGCGTCCAGGGTCAGCCATCGTCGACGAGCGCGGCAGCTGGGCAGAGCGCTTAACGGCGGCGATGCCCGTTGAACAGCCCGCGCTCTGGAGCGCTGAAACGCCAGAACTGTATCGCCTGACGATTGCGCTTATCAACCCGCAGGGTGAAGTGCTTGAGATTGAGGCGTGCGACGTGGGCTTCCGCCGCGTTGATATCAGCAATGGCCTGCTGAAGCTCAACGGTAAACCGCTGCTGATCCGAGGGGTTAACCGGCACGAGCATCACCCGGAAAACGGCCAGGTGATGGACGAAGCGACCATGCGCCGCGATATCGAAATCATGAAGCAGCACAACTTCAACGCCGTGCGCTGCTCGCACTACCCGAACCATCCGCTGTGGTACCGGCTTTGCGATCGCTACGGGCTGTACGTTGTTGATGAAGCCAACATCGAAACCCACGGTATGGTGCCGATGAGCCGCCTTGCAGACGATCCGCGCTGGCTGCCCGCCATGAGCGAGCGCGTGACCCGAATGGTGCAGCGCGATCGTAATCATCCCTCAATTATCATTTGGTCGCTGGGCAATGAGTCCGGGCACGGCGCAAACCACGACGCACTGTATCGCTGGGTGAAATCCACGGATCCGACGCGTCCGGTGCAGTATGAAGGCGGCGGCGCGAACACGACGGCTACCGATATTGTTTGTCCGATGTATGCCCGTGTCGATCAGGATCAGCCCTTCCCGGCGGTGCCTAAATGGTCAATCAAAAAATGGATCGGCATGCCGGACGAAACGCGTCCGCTGATCCTCTGTGAATATGCTCACGCGATGGGGAATAGCTTTGGCGGGTTCGCGAAATACTGGCAGGCGTTTCGCAGCCACCCTCGCCTGCAGGGGGGATTTGTCTGGGACTGGGTCGATCAGGCCCTGACGAAACAGGACGAAGCTGGCAACGCGTTCTGGGCCTACGGGGGAGACTTTGGCGATAAGCCGAACGATCGGCAGTTCTGCCTCAATGGCCTGGTATTCCCCGATCGCACGCCGCACCCGGCGCTGTACGAGGCGCAGCGCGCCCAGCAGTTCTTTACCTTTACGCGGGTCAGCACCTCGCCGCTGGTGATTGAGGTGCAAAGCGGCTACCTGTTCCGCCACACCGATAACGAAGTGCTGAGCTGGACGGTTGCCCGGGACGGGGACGTGCTGGCCGCGGGAGAGGTGACGCTCTCGATGTCGCCTGAAGGTATCCAGCGTCTGGAGATCGACCTGCCGGAGCTGAAAGCCGGGCCGGGTGAGGTCTGGCTGAACGTTGAAGTTCGCCAGCCGCGGGCAACGCCGTGGTCACCGGCTGACCATCGCTGCGCGTGGGAGCAGTGGCCGCTGCCGGCTCCACTCTTTATTGCTCCGCCAGCTCCGGTGGGCGAGCCGCCGGTCTTGACGCAAAACGATCGCGTCAAGGAGATCTCCCATCGTCAACAGCGCTGGCAATTCGATCGCGCAACCGGAAATCTGACCCAGTGGTGGCGAAATGGCGTTGAAACGCTGCTTTCACCTCTGACGGATAACGTCAGCCGCGCGCCGCTGGACAACGACATTGGCGTAAGTGAAGCGACGAAGATCGATCCAAACGCCTGGGTTGAACGCTGGAAAGCGGCGGGCATGTACGATCTCACCTCGCGCGTTCTGTGCTGTGAGGCAGAGCAGCACGCAGACGAAGTAGTGGTCACAACCCAGCTCGTCCTTGAGTATCGCGGCAAAGCCCTGTTCATGAGCCGTAAAGTCTGGAGGGTGGACGAGCGAGGCGTTCTGCATGGCGATATTCAGGTCGATATTGCATCTGATATCCCGGAGCCTGCGCGCGTTGGCCTGAGTGTTCATCTCGCCGAAACGCCGGAAAACGTCTCCTGGCTGGGACTGGGGCCGCATGAAAACTATCCGGACAGAAAGCTGGCGGCACAGCAGGGGCGCTGGACATTACCCCTGGCGGAGATGCACACGCCGTATATCTTCCCGACGGAAAATGGTTTGCGCTGTGATACGCGGGAGCTGACGCTGGGAACGCATCAGCTAAATGGCCAGTTCCACTTCTCGGTGAGCCGCTATAGCCAGCAGCAGCTGCGGGAGACAACCCATCATCATCTGCTGCGGGAAGAGCCGGGATGCTGGCTTAACCTCGATGCGTTCCATATGGGCGTGGGCGGCGACGACTCCTGGAGCCCCAGCGTTTCACCGGAATTCATTCTGCAGACACGTCAGCTGCGCTATACCTTCAGCTGGCAGCAGAACCCTTAACTGACCGTGGAGATGCGGCCACAGAGCGTGGCCGCAGGCTTACGCCAGAATGCCGCTCAGGCCATGCAGGCTCATGTAAATTCCTACCACGGTAATCAGCGCAGCGGAGATCCACGGTGCCTTACGGGAGAATTCGCTAAACCCGGGCCAGCGTTTGGTCGCGTGCTTGAGGCTTAAGGCGGCAATCGCGCCGGAAGCGACCAGCGTTAACGCCAGACCAATACTGAAGCTGAACACCAGCGTCGCGCCGAGGGCGAAATGCTTAAGCTGCAGGCAGATCAGCAGCACGGTGATGGACGCCGGGCAGGGGATAAGTCCGCCGGTCAGGCCAAACATCATAATCTGTCCGGTGGTGACATTTTGACCGCTGAAGCGGCGGTTAATATCCTGCGCGTGAGCGCGCTGGTGGGCGTCCTGCCACTCTTCTTCAATCAGCGTGTGTTCGTGGTGATAATGATCATGATGGTGGTCATGGTCATGGTCATGGTCGTGGTGGTGGTGGTGATGGCGATCATGGTCGTGATGATGATCGTGCGGCTGGCTCTCTTTCCAGGTTCGCCACGCCATCCACAGGGCGATCGCAACGATCAGCACCCCGGAGATCAGCTGGAACCAGGGTTCGGACGTATGCGCATCCCAGCCCCGACCAAACCATAATCCCGCCATCGCAACGAGCCAGACCACCGCCGTATGGGAGAGCGTTGCCGCCAGGCCAAGCAGTACCGCCTGTTTCAGCGTGCCGCGGATGGCAACAATAAAGGCTGCCATCATTGTCTTTGAATGGCCCGGTTCTAGGCCATGCAGCGCACCGAGCAGGATAGCGCTGGGAACAAACAGCCAGGCATTGCCCTGCTGAAGAAGTGAAGCAAAATCGGTCATGGGAAATTCCGGAGTGGAAAGCGTGCGGAGATACTACTCCCCCCCAGTAGCTTAATACTACCCCCCAGTAGAAAAATACTCAGGGGGAGTAGAGCGTGATATGCTTTAAAAGCCAAAAAATTAGGGATACAGAGATGTCACATACCGTTAGAGACCAGAAGATGTTACTGACTCGCCTGAAGAAAATTCAGGGGCAAAGCACCGCGCTGGAAAAAATGCTTAACAGCGATCACGAATGCGCCGAGGTGTTACAGCAGCTGGCGGCGATCCGCGGGGCGGTCAATGGCATGATGATGCAGGTGATCGAAGGGCATTTAACCGATCACGTGGTGAAAGAGCCTGAAGAAGCGCAGCGTGAAGCCGATCTTGGCGTGGTGTTGCGGGTGATCAAATCCTATCTCAAGTAGCGTGCGTGCCGAGGTTATTTTCTGCCCAAAGAATAAATTCCGTTTTTGGCAGTGCCTTGCTGTAGTACCACCCCTGCCCGTACTGCACGCCGTGACGGTGTAGCCAGGCGAGCTGCCCTGCGGTCTCGATGCCCTCCGCCACCATCGCCAGCTTCAACGACTTTGCTATTTCAATGATGTGCGGCGTCACGTTTTTATACTCCAGCGCATCGACGAACGATTTATCAATTTTTAGCGTGTCGACGTCCAGATCCTGCAGATAGCTCAGGCTGGAATAGCCCGTGCCAAAATCATCAATATAGACAGGGTGGCCTGAACGGCGAAACGCTGCGATAGCCGGTGCGCTAATTTTGGGATCGGCAAAGCCGCGCTCGGTGAGCTCAAGGGCGATTTGTCGGGGATGTATTTGCCACTTATTCAGTAGCTGACTCAGTAAAGGTGGCAGGATGCCGGAGGTTAAATCGGCAGGGGCGAGGTTAATGGAGATATGCTGATCGGGATGGCGTTGCAGCCAGTGGCCCATATCTTCAAACACCTTTTCGATGACTAACTGCGTCAGCTGCGAGATGAGCCCCGTTTGCTCGGCAAGGGGGACAAAAATATCCGGCGAGAGGCTGCTTCCGTCTGGCTGCGGCCAGCGCGTCAGCGCTTCTGCGCCCACAATTTTTCCGCTACAGAGCGCCACGATGGGCTGATAGTGAACCACAAAATCCCGGCTGTTAATGGCGTCAAGCAGGCGATTGCGAGGCGACTGGATACGACGCAGGATCCGCAGGACAAACAGCGCGGCGAGCAGACTTATTAACATGCCGAACGGTAACCAGAAAAGAAGCTGCCGGTGCCAGGTTTCAGCCAGCGGTTTGAGCGTTGCCCATGCGACGACGGTAAATCCAAGCTCAGGTACAGACTTCATGACGTACATTGAACCGTTGTACTGCACGCTTTTAACATCCCGCTCCTGGACCATGTCGCGGATGTGAGAATTAAGCTTACTGCTGCTGGCGAATATGCGGTGTGTTGTAGTGCCTACCAGGGCAGCATCAATCGCTATCTCGCCGAAAGGGATAACGTCCACCAGCGAGGCAGGATCGACCATGACAAGGTAGTGACCTTTTCCCAGCACGGCCATGTAGCGGTTAAACCCAAGATCGTTTTGCGTGGTCAGCCATGCGCTGTAACCATCTTCGGTAATGCGCATCGGAGGGGGGAAAGGGGGGGCATGACTGGTTTGCTCGAGGGAGGAGCAGAGCGGCTGAAGGTTATCGATATAAATCACTTCCTGAACATATCGCCACGAGAAAGCGACCCGGCGCATCTCTCTTAACTGCAACGGGCTACACGGCACCCCTTCAAAGGCCTGCAGGTGATCGAGCGCTTCTTTTGCCTGATCCACAACTCTGTCGGTTCTTACCAACACGCGTGACGCATAGTTATCCAGCGCATTGGCAAACTTATCTTCCGCCTGGCGATGGGCCAGCCAGATGCTCAGGCAAATGGGAACCAGCACAGAAAAAATAAGTATGCCAGTCACCAGACTGACCAGATGTCGGGTTTTCATGCTGTCGTGTCCTTCCTCGTATACCCGTTCCTGGGCATTGAGTTCCTTGCCTGAAGAGAAAGATTTTACCGCGAAATGATATAGTTATAGCACGTGGGCAGCCAGGTTTTCATTTTATCTCAGGCAAACGAGAAAATATCGCCCGGCGAGAGGGGGTTGTTTTTTCGAACTGGCCTGGATATTATTTTGTTATGTTATAACAAAACGCAAAGGATTTACGATGAAGCCTGATATCCATCCAGCCTATCGCACCGTGGTATTCCACGACACCAGCGCTAATGAATACTTCAAGGTTGGCTCAACCATTAAGACCGACCGCGAAATTGAACTCGACGGTGAAACGTATCCGTACATCACCATTGAGGTTTCTTCAAAATCGCACCCGTTTTATACCGGCAAGCAGAAAACGTTCTCCACGGACGGTAGCGCCGCGCGCTTCCGCAAGCGTTTTGGCGGTTTTCTCAATGCGAAGCGGGGCTAACCATGCAGGTACTTAACTCATTACGCAGTGCAAAGCAGCGTCACCCGGATTGCCAGATAGTCAAACGCAAGGGACGCTTATACGTGATTTGCAAATCTAATCCGCGCTATAAGGCGGTTCAGGGACGTAAAAAAAGACGCTAGACGCGCGTTTCTCGCCAGCTTTCCAGGGATCTTTTCTGTTTGCCATCGGCAGTAAAATTGTCGGTGGCAAGCCAGCTTTCAAAGGCGCTCGCCAGCGCCGGCCACTCTTTGTCGAGAATAGAAAACCAGTCGGTATCCCGGTTACGGCCTTTTATGACCAGCGCCTGGCGAAAGCGCCCCTCAAACTGAAAGCCCAGACGCAGCGCCGCTTTACGGGAAGGCTCGTTCAGGCTATTGCACTTCCATTCATAACGTCGGTAGCCCAGGGTATCGAACACGTACCGCATCAGCAGATATTGCGCCTCTGTCGACCCTGGCGTGCGGCTTAACAGAGGAGAGAAGTGAACGTGCCCCACTTCCACGACCCCGTTTTTAGGATCGATCCGCATCAGGGACAGCGTCCCGACAGGAGACTCGGTCTGGTTATCCATAACGGTAAAGTGGATGGGATCGGATAACTCACTTACGCTCGCCACCCATTTGGCAAACTCTTCTGCGGTGGCATCGGGTTCACGCAGTAGCCACGTCCAGCTGCGGGTATCTTCGGCCAGGGAATAGGCGGAGAACAACGCGTGGGCATGCTCCACGCGCAGCGGCTCAAGCCGACAATAGTGACCCTGAAGGACCACCCGGGACGGGTGTTGACGAGGTTGCCAGTCGATAAGGGCTTCGCCTACAGGCTGTCCAAACTCATTGAATGTATTCATGTTTATTTCCATGTCGTTGAAAAGAACTCCAGATTAGTGAATTGCTGGTTCCTTAAAAAGAACCACCAGGCTATGTTTTTCTGGTACCACTAGGAGGAAAGATGAATATACCGGGTGATGAGCTTTACACTTTGCTCCATGCTGCGCTGAAAAAGCGTGGGCAAGAGACGCTCCAGCGCACGCTCTATCATGCTTTGCGGGAGGCGATACTGTGCGGCAGGCTTCGGTCCGGCAGCCAGCTGCCCGGTTCGCGAACGCTGGCGCAGCAGATCTCGGTTTCCCGAAACACCGTCAATGCGGCGCTGGACCAGCTCACGCTCGAAGGTTATTTGCTGCGTAACCGTCAGGGGACACGGGTGGGGCAATTCGCTCATCGTACGATTGCCCGAACGCTGCCGGAGCCTGACGTCAGGCTGACAAAACGTGTCGCCCTGCTGCCCGCCCCTGTGCCGCGCGATACCCCTGTGATGGCGTTCACGCCGGGAACGCCTGCCATTAACTATTTCCCCTTGCCGCTGTGGCGGCGATTGTACGATCGTGTTCTGCGCGAGGAGGGAAGTGCCCTGTTAGGCTATGGTGACCCGGCCGGTGAACCGTCTCTGCGGGCAGCGATTGCCCGGCATCTCGCCTTGTCCCGCGGTATCGACTGCGACGCCAGCCAGATTGTGCTCACCGAAGGTGCGCTCGAGGGGGTCAATCTCTGCACGATGATGTTAAGCGAGCCTGGCGATGTCGCCTGGGTAGAAAACCCGGGCTATAGCGGGGCAAAGAGTGCGTTTGTTAAAACCGGCCTGGCGATGACGGGGATACCGGTTGATGACGAGGGAATGTGCTGGGAAGGGCTGGATGCGCCTGCCCCCTCAATGATCTTTACATCGCCTTCGCATCAGTTCCCTTACGGGAGCGTGCTCAGCGCGCGGCGGCGGCTGGCGCTGCTTGACCTGGCCCGGCAGCACAACGCGTGGATCATTGAAGATGATTACGACAGCGAGTTCCGTTATGCCGGTGAGCCCGTACCGGCGATGCTGGGAATGGTCAACAATGCGCCCGTTGTGTATCTGGGGACGTTCAGTAAAACGCTGTTTCCGTCACTTCGCATGGGGTTCATGGTGTTACCGCCAGCGCTGGCTAAGGCGGTTCGTCCGGCCATCGGCTCGCTGTTGCGGGGTGGGCATCGTGCCGAACAGCGCACCCTGGCGCTGTTCATTGAAGAAGGTCATTACGCCCGCCACCTTGCCGCCATGCGTCGGCTGTACCGTAAACGCTACCGCCAGCTGCGGGAGGTGCTGGGCGCCGAGCTTCATACTCCGCACCGCATTCTGGCAGGCGAAGGTGGGATGCATCTGACGCTGGCGATAGACGGTATTGACGACCAGAGGCTGGTGGCGAAGGCGAGAGCGTTTCAGCTGGCACCCGCTGCACTGAGCGGGTATTACCTGGAGGCGAAGCAGGGGCAAACCGGGCTGGTTTTAGGTTACGGTAATACCTCTGCTTCTCAGTTTGCGCCGGGGATCCGACGTCTGCAGGCGTTAATTACGCAGCAGCAGGGCGAGAAAGGGTAAAGACATCATAGAATGAGAGCTGTCCTTTGGTGGAGACCATTTTCTGCAGCTTCTCTTTTTGCCCGGCTTCAACTGCCGGAGAGTGCATGATGTTTTCGATCAGCTCCTCTGGCACGTAACGCGTGTTGTACCATTCGCCGTTATAGCAGACCCGAAAATCGAGCACGTCGATATCTTCGTAACGGTAGCGCGGATTCACGTCGAAAAAGAAAAAGGCGTTAAAGACGACAAACAGTACAACCAGCAGCCAGACGGAGTCCACCAGCGTTTCGGACTTCAGCATAACAATAAGCGTCGCCAGCCAGGCGGCATACATGGCGACAAACAGGCCAGGATGTTTGCGAATAAAGCTAATGCTAAAGCGCGGGCGATTATCGCGCTTTTCGCGGAGGTTAAGATCGTCGATGGTGGCGGTAAGCAGGCGCTGTATCTCGGTCATTTTTTGCCTTCATGAGAGTTGACAATACAGGGTGTCTGCCAATTTTAGGGGAGCCATCAGGCTGAAAAAAGTAACAGTCTGGCGCTAAAAGACTATAACAGTTGACTCCCCGCGACTTCACAGCGCTTTGATAATTTTTGCCGGGTTGCCGCCAACGACGACGTTAGCCGGGACGTCTTTCGTCACGACCGCGCCGGAGGCCACCACCACATTATCACCAATGGTGACGCCAGGGTTAATGACCGCCCGGCCACCAATCCAGACGTTATTTCCAATATTGACGGGTTTTCCAAACTCCACGCCGCTGTTTCGCTCCTCCGCATCCAGCGGGTGGGTTGCCGTATAAATATGAACACCCGGCGCGAGCATACAGTTATCGCCAATATGAACAGGGCAGACATCCAGCATTACGCAGTCGAAGTTAGCGTAAAAGTTTTTGCCCAGATAAATGTTATATCCGTAGTCGCAGCGGAAGCTCGGCTCTATATAAGCGCCTGCGCTTTGTCCGAGAAGTTCCGCCAGAATGTTCTGGCGTTCTGTTTTTTCATCAGGCGCAGTGTGGTTATAGCGGTAAACCAGATGGCGGGCCCGCAGTCGGTCAGCCCGTAATGTCTCATCGCCGGGGCGATAATGTTCACCGGCAATCATTTTCTGTTTTTCTAAGCTCACTGGAAACCTCTCTGGATGTTATTACCGCAGATTAATCGGAACTGGCCAGAAGGGGAACGTTCCCGGAAAGCCGATGTGACCATCGTCACAACATTGCTGTTGTTGAACGCGTTTTACACGGAGACCTGGCGTACGCACAGGGGGCATAACGGGATAGGTAAAACTCAGAACGAGGCGTAGAACTCTACAGACACCCTTCAAAGATTAACGGACAAATTTCCACACAGAAGTAGGGATTTTGTCATACAGCTTATTCATTGTTAGTTCAGCAAGACGATGGTCAGCGGCTGAATAAAATACCGCCAGTTCATTATCAGAAAGCTCGTATTTATTCTTTTCAATGACGCGTTCAAGCGTGTCAATTGACTGACAACGTCGTAAGCGCATCAAATAATCGATCTTTGTGAGTGGTTTATCAGACATAAATTCACCTTAGTAATTGTAATAATTTTAACAGGAAAGACTCACCGGGTTAGCTCTGCTCACGTTGACGAAACAGCGGAATAGCCGATTTCCCGATTTACGCCATTTTTGCAAATCCTGAGCGTTAATGCCGTAACTACTGAACAACATAAAGGTGTCGTCCAGGTATTCATCAATTTGCTCGATGAGCTTATTATCTTCATTGTACTTAATTTTATAATTAAGTGCGAAGGTTGCGATATGCTCTATCAGCTCATTCAACTGTAAATTGATGGCAGACGTTGGATCGTTTACCCAGCCATGGTTACTTTCATCAAGATTGGCAAGGCAGTCATGGTACAAGGATTCGCAGAGAAATTTCAACTGCGCGATATCATGCCTTTTTGGCGAGTACTCGTCCATAGCGCATCCCCTTCTGAGTGATTTCTTACTCACCGAACATCATTGTCGGGATGGATACAACTGACTTAGCTACATGAGTGCTGTGTTCCTGATAACCTAACTATAAGCCACTCCTTCCTGGATTTCATCGCGCTATTACGAAAAATTACAAATAAAACCGCAGGCTGGGGGCTTGAACGCAAATGGTCGTCCTGGACTCAACGTTTTTATCCAAATTAACGACGGTGCTTTATCGCTTCCTTACGTTTCATTGGCTTAGCAAAAATGATGAGAAAAGTTCAGATTAAGACTTATCTTTGTAAGAACTTCTTATTAGGAATATTCCTAATACTTTAAGCGGGGAAATGAAATTAAAAAAATCCCGATTTCACCGATTAAGTTATCAGTTAATTATGATATGTCTATTTAAGATGGCAGAAAATAAATTGAACCACAATAAGCGTAATTTATGATTTTTTCTGAAAATGAAAAAGGCCGCTAATGCGGCCTTTTTATCATGTGAAACCGGTATCAGTGAGGTTCTACCGAATGACTGTGTTCAACATCTTCATTCTTTCGGCTAAAGCGGCGGCGAACCACCACGAAGAACACCGGTACGAAGAAGATGGCCAATACGGTCGCGGTAACCATACCGCCCATAACACCAGTACCTACTGCGTTCTGCGCACCGGAGCCCGCTCCGGAACTGATAACCAGCGGCAGTACGCCGAGGATAAACGCCAGTGACGTCATCAGGATCGGGCGCAGACGCATACGAACCGCCTCAAGCGTCGCCTCAATAAGACCTTTGCCTTCTTTCTCCATCAGATCTTTGGCGAATTCAACGATAAGTATCGCGTTCTTCGCCGACAAGCCAATGGTTGTCAGCAGGCCTACCTGGAAGTAAACGTCGTTGGTCAACCCACGGAACGTCGCCGCAAGCAGCGCACCGATAACCCCGAGTGGAACCACCAGCATAACGGAGAACGGAATCGACCAGCTCTCGTACAGTGCCGCCAGACACAGGAAGACCACAATCAGTGAAATGGCGTACAGAGCAGGGGCCTGGTTACCGGACAGACGTTCCTGATAGGACATACCGGTCCAGTCATAGCCGATACCCGCAGGCAGTTTGCTCGCCAGCTCTTCCATCAGGTTCATGGCTTCACCGGTGCTTCGGCCCGGTGCAGCCTGACCCAGGATCTCCATCGATGGCAGACCGTTATAGCGTTCCAGACGCGGTGAACCGTATTCCCAGCGTGACGTTGAGAACGCCGAGAACGGAACCATCTGACCATTGCTGCCGCGCACGAACCAGCTGTTGATATCGTTCGGCAACATACGGTACTGCGCCTCTGACATCACGTACACTTTCTTCACACGACCGCGGTCGATGAAGTCGTTAACGTAGCTACCGCCCCAGGCTGCGCCCAGCGTGGTGTTGATGTCACTGATGGATACGCCAAGCGCTTGGGCTTTCTCCTGATCGATGTCGATTTTGTACTGCGGCGTATCTTCCAGGCCGTTTGGACGTACGCCGACCAGCAGGTCAGGGTGTTTAGCGACTTCACCAAACAGCTGGTTACGCGCCTGCGTCAGTTTCTCGTGACCGAGGCCACCCTGGTCAATCAGCTGGAAGTCGAAGCCGGTCGCGGTACCCAGTTCAACAATCGCTGGCAGGTTAAAGGCGAAGACCATCGCATCTTTAATCTGCGAGAAGGTGCCCATTGCACGGCCGGTGATGGCTTCAACCTTGTTCTTTTCGCCCGGACGTTCAGACCAGTCTTTCAGAGAAACGAAGGCAATACCGGTGTTCTGACCACGACCCGCAAAGCCAAAGCCGTTAACCGCAAACACGGATTCAACGTTGTCTTTCTCTTTGGTGAGATAGTAGTCCGTCACTTCATCCAGCACTTTCTGGGTACGCTCTTGCGAGGCACCTGCCGGAAGCTGCGCCATCGTCAGGAACACGCCCTGGTCTTCATCCGGCAGGAACGAGCTTGGCAGACGAACGAACAGGAAAGCCATGCCCACCACGATGATGATATAGAGCAGCAGGTAACGACCGGTGCTGCGCAGGATGTTACCCACGCTGTCGGTGTAGTGGTGCGTGCTTTTATCGAACATGCGGTTAAACCAGCCGAAGAACCCTTTGTGCTCGCCGTGACCGCCTTTCTGAATCGGCTTCAGCATGGTGGCACACAGGGCAGGGGTCAGGATCAACGCCACCAGCACCGACAGCGCCATCGCGGAAACGATGGTAATGGAGAACTGACGGTAAATCGCACCGGTAGAGCCCCCGAAGAAGGCCATCGGAATGAATACCGCAGACAGCACCATCGCGATACCAACCAGCGCGCCCTGGATCTGACCCATCGATTTACGGGTCGCTTCCTTCGGCGGTAGACCTTCTTCTGCCATGACACGCTCGACGTTCTCGACCACCACGATGGCGTCATCCACCAGCAGGCCGATGGCGAGCACCATCCCGAACATCGTCAGGGTGTTTATCGAGTAGCCAAATATCGACAGGATCGCAAAGGTCCCGAGCAATACCACCGGCACGGCAATCGTTGGGATAAGCGTCGCACGGAAGTTTTGCAGGAACAGGTACATAACCAGGAAGACGAGGATGATCGCCTCAACCAGCGTCTTAACCACTTCGTGAATCGAAATTTTGACGAACGGCGTGGTGTCGTACGGGTAAACGATTTTCAGACCTGACGGGAAGAACGGCTCCATCTTCTTCAGCTCTGCGCGGATCGCCGTGGCGGTGTCCAGGGCGTTAGCGCCTGTCGCCAGTTTGATACCCAGACCGGAAGCCGGCTTTCCGTTAAACTTCGCGATGATGTCGTAGTTCTCACCGCCCAGCTCGACTTTCGCCACGTCGCGCAGGCGAACCTGCGAACCGTCCTGATTCACCTTCAGCAGAATTTTGCTGAATTCATCGGCAGAGGTCAGACGGGTCTGCGCGATGATCGAGGCGTTAAGCTGCTGGCCCTTCACCGGCGGCGTACCGCCTAACTGACCGGCCGCTACCTGGGCGTTCTGCGCTTTAATCGCGCTGATCACGTCAACCGGGGTCAGCTGGAAGTTGTTCAGCTTGTTCGGATCCATCCAGATACGCATCGCGTACTGGGAACCGAAGAGCTGCACGTCACCCACACCGGAAGTACGGCTGATGGCGTCCTTCATGTTGGCGCCCACGTAGTCGGAAATATCCTCCTGCGTCATGGTGCCGTTGGTGTTGATAACCCCGACAACCATCAGGAAGCTGCTGGACGATTTCTCGACGCTCACGCCCTGCTGTTGTACTTCCTGCGGCAGCAAAGGCATCGCCAGCTGCAGTTTGTTCTGCACCTGAACCTGCGCAATGTCAGCATCCGTACCTGACTGGAAGGTCAGGGTGATCTGCACCGTACCGGTAGAGTCACTGTTTGAGGACATGTACATCAGGTTATCGATACCGTTCATGTTCTGTTCGATAACCTGGGTGACGGTGTCCTGCACCGTTTTCGCATCAGCCCCCGGGTAGGTTGCGGAAATTGTCACCGCCGGTGGCGCAATCGTTGGATATTGCGCGACAGGCAGCTTCAGGATCGCAAGTCCCCCGGCCAGCATGATGATAATGGCGATCACCCATGCAAATATGGGGCGATCGATAAAGAAATTAGGCATGTCTTAACGGCTCCTGTTTAAGTTAAGACTTGGTTTGTTCTGACTGGCCAGCGGCCGAAGCTTGTTGTTTATCGTCAGATTTCACTTCCTGTGCTTTAACCTGCGCGCCAGGACGAACTTTTTGCAAACCAGTAACAATAACGCGATCGCCATCTTTCAGACCTTCCGTCACCAGCCATTTATCGCCAATCGCCTGGGTGGCGGTGATATTGCGCGTTTCGACTTTGTCATCAGCCCCAACAACCAGCGCGCTCGCATCGCCGCGTGGCGTACGGGTCACACCCTGCTGTGGAACCAGAAGTGCGGTTGGATTTGTTCCTTCCTCCAGACGTGCGCGAACGAACATACCTGGCAGCAGATTTTTGTCAGGGTTCGGGAAAATCGCACGTAAGGTGATGGAACCGGTGGTCTGGTCGACCGTCACATCAGAGAATTCCAGGGTACCTTCCTGCGGGAACTTGATACCGTCGTTGGTAATCAGCTCCACTTTTGCTTTGCCGTTTTCCTGTTTCAGGGTGCCGTTAGCCAGCTCCTGTTTCAGGCGCAGGAAATCGTTGCTGGACTGCGTCACATCAACGTAGATCGGATCGAGCTGCTGCACGGTCGCCAGCGCAGTGGTCTGACCGTTCTGCACCAGAGCCCCTTCCGTGACGGAAGACTTACCAATACGTCCGCTGATAGGGGAGGTCACTTTGGTATAGGCCAGGTTAATGCGCGCGGTTTCGACGGCCGCTTTGGCTGCCACCACGGCTGCGTTAGCCTGCTGTGCATCTGCCAGGGCGGTATCGTAATCCTGTTGGCTGATGTACTTAGTGCCGAGCAGTTTTTGGTAGCGGTTCAACGTCAGCTGAGCAATTTTAGCCGCGGCCTGTGCTTTAGCCAGATCGCCTTTCGCGCTTTCATAAGACGCCTGATAGGTTGCGGGATCAATCTGATACAGAGACTCACCGGCCTTCACATCACCGCCTTCGGTGAAGTTACGCTTCAGGATAATGCCGCTAACCTGAGGACGCACTTCCGCAATGCGGTAAGCATTTGTACGGCCTGGTAATTCGGTGGTGATTTGTAGAGGTTCAGATTTGAGCGTCACGACGCCTACTTCTGGCGCCTGCTGAGCTCCTTGTTGAGCCGGTTTGTCGTCACATCCTGTTAGCGCTAAGCTGCCTGAGAGCATCAGAACGACCGCCAGAGGCGTTAACCCTCTGTTTTTGTTCATATGTAAACCTCGAGTGTCCGATTTCAAATTGATCAAGGGTCCTGAGTCTAAAACCCATTGCTGCGTTTATATTATCGTCATGCTATGGTACATACATTCACAAATGTATGTAAATCTGACTCCTGTAAATTCACCCACCTATGGCACGAAAAACTAAACAACAAGCGCTGGAAACCCGACAACACATTCTGGATGTGGCAATACGTTTGTTCTCTCAGCAGGGTGTTTCTTCTACCTCGCTGGCGCAGATTGCTCAGGCTGCCGGTGTGACGCGAGGAGCGATTTACTGGCATTTTAAAGATAAGTCAGATCTGTTCAGTGAAATCTGGGAGCTTTCAGAGTCCAGCATTAGCGATCTCGAGAGTGAGTATCGGGCAAAATTCCCTGACGATCCACTCTCAGTATTGAGAGAAATATTAGTATATATCCTTGAAGCAACGGTAGTTGAAGAACGTCGCAGATTAATGATGGAGATTATTTTTCATAAATGCGAGTTCGTGGGCGAGATGGCGGTTGTGCAGCAGGCACAGCGCAGCCTAAGCCTGGAGAGCTATGACCGTATTGAACAGAACCTGAACCTTTGTATGCAGGCAAAACTATTACCGGCCAATCTCTTGACCCGACGAGCGGCAATCCTGATGCGCAGCTACATTTCAGGTCTGATGGAGAACTGGCTTTTCGCGCCGCAATCCTTTGACCTTAAAGAGGAAGCCCGCAGCTACGTGGCGATTTTACTGGAAATGCTGCAGCTCTGCCCCACGCTGCGCAGCGACGCGCCTTCGCTAACGCCCTGATCCCTTTCCAGGATTTATCTCAGAGGATAACGTTCGCGCTATTCTGCTTTCGGCGAGCGTGATATTCTTCACGCCGGACTATTTTCGGTCATCTTCTGACATCATTCACAACTATGCTGCCCATCAATCGCTCGCAACATCCTGTTTTTGCATTGCTCTTTGCGATGCTATTTTTCTTCGCCACGGCGCCGCTGACCTGGGCCCGCGCCGATAACAGCAACGATATTCCCTCGCGCGGCGATGTTCAGTCGCAGCTCGACACGCTGAACAAACAAAAAGATCTCTCCCCTCAGGAGAAACTCATCCAGCAGGATCTGACAGAAACGCTGGAAACGCTGGATAAAATTGAACGCGTAAAAGCAGAAACCGTCCAGCTTCGCCAGAAGGTGGCGCAGGCACCTGAAAACATGCGTAAGGCCACCGAAGCGCTGAATGCCCTCAGCGATGTGGATAACGACGACGAGACGCGCAAGACGCTCTCGACGCTCTCCTTACGTCAGCTCGAGTCCCGCGTGGCTCAACTGCTCGACGACCTGCAAACCGCACAGTCGGATCTCGCAACGTATAATAGCCAGCTTGTCTCTCTGCAGACCCAGCCCGAGCGCGTGCAAAACGCGATGTACGCTGCGTCTCAGCAGCTGCAGCAGATCCGCAACCGTCTGAACGGCACGACGGTCGGCGAAGGCACGCTGCGCCCGACGCAGCAAACCCTGCTGCTGGTTCAGCAGACCTTGCTCAATGCGCAAATTGAACAGCAGCGTAAAAGCCTGGAAGGGAATACGGTGCTGCAGGACACCCTGCAGAAACAGCGTGATTACGTCACCGCGAATATCAATCGCCTCGAACACCAGCTTCAGCTGCTGCAGGAAGCGGTTAACAGCAAGCGCCTGACGCTAACGGAAAAAACCGCCCAGGAGGCCGTATCGCCTGACGAAACCGCCCGCATTCAGGCGAATCCGCTGGTGAAACAGGAGCTCGAGGCCAACCACCAGCTTAGCCAGCGCCTGATACTGGCAACGGAAAACGGCAACTCGCTGGTTCAGCAAAATATCAAAGTGAAGAACTGGCTGGATCGCGCCCTGCAGGCTGAACGCAACATCAAAGAGCAGATCGCGGTCCTGAAGGGCAGCCTCCTGCTGTCGCGTATTCTCTACCAGCAGCAGCAGACGCTTCCGTCCGCCGACGAGCTGGAGGACATGACCAACCGCATTGCGGATTTACGTCTGGAACAGTTTGACGTCAACCAGCAGCGCGATGCCCTTTTTCAGAGCGATACCTTTGTCGCCAAAATTGAAGAGGGGCATTCCAGCGACGTGAACCCGGAAGTGCACGACGCGCTGCTCCAGGTCGTGGATATGCGTCGCGAGCTGCTGGACCAGCTCAATAAACAGCTGGGCAACCAGCTGATGATGGCCATTAACCTGCAAATCAACCAGCAGCAGCTGGTGAGCGTCTCGAAAAGTCTGCAGGAAATCCTGACCCAGCAGATTTTCTGGGTGAACAGCAACAAGCCGATGGACTGGGACTGGGTCAAATCCTTCCCTGAGACGCTGAAAACGCAGATCAAGAGCATGAAGATCACCGTAAACTGGGAGAAAGCCTGGCCTGCGGTAATGATTGCTTTCCTGGCCGGTTTACCGCTGCTGCTGATTGCCGGCCTGATCCGCTGGCGTCTGGGCTGGCTGAAAAAATACCAGGCGAAGCTGGCCTCCGAAGTAGGGCAGCTGCGCAACGATAGCCAGCTCCATACGCCAAAAGCGATTCTGATCGATCTTATCCGCGCCCTGCCGGTGTGCCTGATTATTCTGGCCGTGGGCCTGATTCTGCTCACCATGCAGCTCAACGTCAGCGATCTGCTGTGGGCGTTCAGTAAAAAACTGGCGCTGTTCTGGCTGGTGTTTGGCGTTTGCTGGAAGGTGCTGGAAAAAGACGGCGTGGCGGTGCGTCATTTCAACATGCCTGCGCAGCTGACCAGCCACTGGCGTCGGCAGATTGTGCGCATCAGCCTCGCGCTTCTGCCGCTGCACTTCTGGTCGGTTGTTTCTGAACTTTCCCCGCTACATCTGATGGATGATGTGCTGGGCCAGCTGGTGATCCTGCTGAACCTGCTGCTGATTGCGATCCTGATGTGGCCGATGTGCCGCGACAGCTGGCGTGATAAAGAGTCCCACAATATTCGTCTGGTCACCGTGACGGTGCTGGCGATCATTCCGCTGGCGCTGATGGTGTTGACGGCAACGGGTTACTTCTATACCACGCTGCGCCTGTCCGGGCGCTGGATTGAAACAGTCTATCTGGTGATCGTCTGGAACCTGCTTTATCAGACCGTGCTGCGCGGCCTGAGCGTGGCGGCCCGCCGCATTGCCTATCGCCGCGCCATCGCGCGTCGTCAGCATCAGGTGAAAGAGGGGGCCGAAGGCGCGGAGCCACAGGAAGAGCCGACCATCGCGCTGGAGCAGGTTAACCAGCAGACGCTGCGCATTACCATGCTGGTGATGATCGCCCTGTTTGCGGTGATGTTCTGGGCTATCTGGTCCGATCTTATTACCGTTTTCGCCTATCTCGATAGTATTACCCTCTGGCAATACAACGGTACCGAAGCGGGCGCTGCGGTCATGAAAAGCGTGACCATGGGCAGCCTGCTGTTTGCGCTGGTGTCGTCGGTGGTCGCCTGGGCGCTGATCCGCAACCTGCCAGGCCTGCTTGAAGTGCTGCTCCTGTCACGTCTGAATCTCCGCCAGGGGGCGTCCTACGCCATTACCACGATCCTCAACTACGTGATCATTATTGTTGGGGCGATGACGGTCTTTGGCTCGCTTGGCGTCTCGTGGGATAAACTGCAGTGGCTGGCGGCGGCCCTCTCGGTCGGTCTTGGTTTTGGCCTGCAGGAGATCTTCGGTAACTTCGTGTCCGGCCTGATCATCCTGTTCGAACGTCCGGTACGTATCGGCGATACCGTCACTATCGGCACGTTCTCGGGAACTGTCAGCAAGATCCGTATCCGCGCTACCACCATTACCGACTTCGATCGTAAAGAGGTGATCATCCCGAACAAAGCGTTCGTGACAGAGCGTCTGATCAACTGGTCG
The DNA here is from genome assembly GCF_977039595.1 of Enterobacter sp. Lineage (NCBI taxonomy): Bacteria > Pseudomonadati > Pseudomonadota > Gammaproteobacteria > Enterobacterales > Enterobacteriaceae > Enterobacter > Enterobacter sp. The sequence goes on along the minus strand of NZ_CDRQYH010000007.1, from coordinate 43,693 downwards.
CTCTCGGATACGGTAACGCGCGTGGTGATCCGCCTGGGCGTAGCCTATGGATCGGATCTGGATAAGGTGAAAGAGGTGTTGCTGAAGGCGGCGTCTGAGCATCCGAAAGTGATGCACGATCCGGCTCCGGCGGTGTTCTTTACCACCTTTGGGCCGAGTACGCTGGATCACGAGCTGCGTTTATACGTGCGAGAACTGCGCGACCGCAGCTACACGGTGGATGAACTTAACCGTTCTATCGATCGGCTGTGCCGTGAAAACGATATTAATATCGCCTTCAACCAGCTTGAGGTTCACCTGCGTAACGAGAAAGGTGATGAGCATACGGAAGTGAAGCGCGACATTAAGGGCGACGACCCGACTCCGGCTTAATCTATTTTCCCTCTCCCCCTGGGAGAGGGTTAGGGTGAGGGGGAAGTTTCCCCTCAAAATCCCGCCGTACAATCTCCAGTGCCTTAAGCACCGTCCCGGCGGGGATCTCATGATTCTCCAGCAGCATAATCAAATCGACGGCCAGCTTGACCTCATCGGGTGCATTTTCCAGTGACATGGGTGTGGCTCCTGTTAACGGGTCAAACGTTCGATGACATGCTCAATCTCATCCAGCGCCTGACGGCAGCGGACTATACGTCCTTCCAGCGCGCTAATCTCGCGCATCAATAGCTGCTGCTCTTCCAGCGTTTCGCTGTGGTTCAGACGCACTTCGCGTTCGCGCTTCATCTCAAACAGCCGGCGCTCAAACTCCTGGTTCTCCAGCCGCTTGCGCTGCCATTTACCGAGTCCCGGCGAGGCGCTGTCCCAAGCGCGCAGCGGCCAGGCGGTAATCTCGCGATGCAGGGCGGTGATCTGCTCAGTGAGATGCTCTGCAAGCCACGCCACCTGCTCCTGCTGTTCACTCTCAACCGCATGGCGAAGCTCGTCGAGGTTCGTCTGCGCTTCAGCAAGGTAATCCTGAATGACGGTGCTGCGGGTACGAAAAAGCTGCCGGTCAAAGCGCGGCTTCAGCGTGGCGTGCCCCATTAGCGGCGTGGCCTGCTCCCGCAGAGCAATCAGCTGATTTTGCAGCCTCTCAAGAAGCAGTGCTGTTTTCAAGGCGCTCTCCAGTGGTAAAGTAGCCGTTCAGTTTGATAACGATTCGCATTATGAAGCGTACTATTTTAATCATCATTGGCTGGCTTGCGGTAGTGCTTGGCACGCTGGGGGTGTTTTTACCCTTGCTGCCGACCACGCCATTTATCCTGCTGGCGGCCTGGTGCTTCGCCCGCTCGTCGCCGCGTTTTCACCACTGGCTGCTATACCGCTCATGGTTTGGCGGCTATCTGCGGCACTGGCAAAAACACCGGGCCATGCCGCCCGGCGCGAAGCCGCGCGCGATCGCAGTGATTCTCATCACCTTCGCTATTTCATTATGGCTCGTGAAAATGATGTGGGTACGTATTCTGCTGCTGGCGATCCTGACCTGCCTGCTTTTCTTTATGTGGCGGATCCCCGTGGTTGATGAAAAGCAACAAAAGCACTGAAGCCTCATCATGGCTGTTGCAATTATCACGCGCAGCCAGTAAATTCGACCGTTTTCGAGCACAGGTGCGCCTGGTCAAAGGTTAAACAATTGTTGCCTTGGCCGACTCGTTGCGCGCTGTGAGTAACACTGTTTCATTTAGGCAAAACCGATGACCGCAACTGCACAGCAGCTTGAATATCTGAAAAACAGCATCAAAAGCATCCAGGACTATCCAAAGCCTGGCATTCTTTTCCGTGATGTCACCAGCTTGCTGGAAGACCCGAAAGCGTACGCGCTCAGCATTGAACTGCTGGTCGAGCGTTATAAAAACGCCGGGATCACCAAAGTAGTAGGTACCGAAGCCCGTGGCTTCCTGTTTGGCGCACCGGTTGCGCTGGCAATGGGCGTGGGTTTTGTGCCGGTGCGTAAGCCGCGCAAACTGCCGCGTGAAACCATCGCAGAAAGTTACGAACTGGAGTACGGCACCGATCAGCTTGAGATCCACGTTGACGCGATCAAGCCTGGCGACAAAGTGCTGGTGGTTGACGATCTGCTGGCGACCGGCGGCACCATTGAAGCGACCGTGAAGCTGATCCGCCGTCTGGGTGGGGAAGTGACCGACGCGGCCTTCATCATCAACCTGTTCGATCTCGGCGGTGAACAGCGCCTGGAAAAACAGGGTATTACCAGCTATAGCCTGGTGCCTTTCCCGGGTCACTAATCCCGGTTTTCACAACCTCGCTCAATGGGTGAGGTTGTGATAGCATTCCCCTCCATAAATTCACCTTCCAGCGTTGCAGAGCCTGCCCATGAGTTATCAGGTGTTAGCCCGTAAATGGCGACCACAAACCTTTGCTGACGTTGTCGGTCAGGAACATGTGCTGACGGCCCTGGCGAACGGCTTGTCGCTAGGTCGCATCCATCACGCCTATCTTTTTTCCGGCACCCGCGGCGTCGGCAAGACCTCTATTGCCCGTTTGCTGGCAAAAGGTCTTAACTGCGAAACCGGGATCACCGCCACGCCGTGCGGCGTGTGTGATAACTGTCGGGAGATCGAGCAGGGGCGTTTTGTCGATCTGATCGAGATCGACGCCGCCTCGCGCACTAAAGTGGAAGATACGCGCGACCTGCTGGACAACGTCCAGTACGCCCCCGCGCGCGGCCGCTTCAAGGTCTATCTGATCGATGAAGTACACATGCTGTCGCGCCACAGCTTTAACGCCCTGCTGAAGACGCTGGAAGAACCGCCCGCGCACGTGAAGTTCCTGCTGGCGACTACCGATCCGCAAAAGCTGCCGGTCACGATTTTATCGCGCTGCCTGCAGTTCCACCTGAAGGCGCTGGACGTTGAGCAGATCCGCGCGCAGCTTGAGCATATTCTTGATGAAGAGAAGATTGTCCACGAACCGCGCGCCCTGCAGCTGCTGGCCCGCGCGGCGGACGGCAGCCTGCGTGATGCGTTAAGCCTGACCGACCAGGCGATTGCCAGCGGTGACGGGGAGCTTTCCACCGAGGCGGTCAGCACCATGCTCGGCACGCTGGATGACGATCAGGCGCTGTCGCTTATCGAAGCGATGATTGCCGCCAGCGGCGAACGCGTGATGTCGCTGGTGAATGCCGCCGCTGCCCGGGGTATCGAATGGGAAGGGCTGCTGGTTGAGATGCTCAGCTTGCTGCACCGCGTGGCGATGCTGCAGCTTTCTCCGTCCGCCATCGGTGCGGATATGGCCACCATTGAACAGCGGATGCGTGAACTTGCGCGCACCGTGCCGCCTGCCGACGTGCAGCTGTATTACCAGACGCTGCTGATTGGCCGCAAAGAGTTACCGTTCGCGCCGGACCCGAGGATGGGCGTTGAAATGACGCTGCTGCGCGCGCTGGCGTTTCATCCGCGTATGCCATTGCCGGAGCCGGAAGTGCCGCGGCAGTCTTTCGCGCCGGTCGCCCCTACGGCGGTGATGTCGCCGCAGCAGGTCCCACCGCAGACGACACCGCCGCCGCAGCAAAACGTGCCGCTGTCGGATGCCACCAGTTCGGTGCTTGCCGCACGCAGTCAGCTGCAGCGTGCGCAAGGAGTAACCAAACCAAAAAAGAGTGAACCGGCAGCGCCAGGAAGAGCGCGGCCGGTGAACAACGCCGCGCTTGAACGACTGGCCTCGGTAACGGAGCGCGTACAGTCGCGTCCGGCACCGTCCTCGCTCGAGCAGAAAGCCCCGGTGAAAGAAGAGGCTTACCGCTGGAAGGCAACCACCATCACCGAAGCGGTGAAGGAAGAGGTCGCCACGCCGAAAGCGCTGAAAAAGGCGCTGGAGCATGAGAAAACGCCGGAGCTTTCCGCGAAGCTTGCCGAAGAGTCCATCGCGCGCGACGCCTGGGCCGCCGAGGTCAGTAAGCTCCAGCTACCGAAGCTGGTCGAGCAGGTCGCGCTGAATGCCTGGAAAGAGCAGGACGGCAATCAGGTACGTCTGCACCTGCGTCCAGGCCAACGGCACCTCAATTCCCCTGGCGCGCAAAAGGCGCTGGCCGAGGCGCTCGCCGCATTACAGGGTGCGCCGGTTGAATTGACTATCATTGAAGATGATAATCCGGCAGTGAAAACGCCGCTCGAGTGGCGCCAGGCCATTTATGAAGAGAAGCTCGCGCAGGCGCGCGAGGCGATAATTGCGGATAACAACATTCAGACCCTGCGCCGGTTCTTCGACGCCGATCTGGATGAAGAGAGTATTCGCCCCATTTGATCGTGAGTCTGACTTACGGTTGTAATCCCTTAAACGTGAAAGAAGAGAGAAGCCTATGTTTGGTGGAAAAGGCGGTCTGGGTGGCCTGATGAAGCAGGCTCAGCAGATGCAGGAAAAAATGCAGAAGATGCAGGAAGAGATCGCTCAGCTGGAAGTCACGGGTGAGTCCGGAGCCGGTCTGGTCAAGGTGACCATCAACGGTGCGCACAACTGCCGTCGCGTTGAAATCGACCCGAGCCTGCTCGAAGACGACAAAGAGATGCTGGAAGATCTGGTTGCAGCCGCGTTTAACGATGCAGCTCGCCGTATCGACGAAACCCAGAAAGAGAAAATGGCCTCCGTTTCCAGCGGCATGCAGCTGCCGCCTGGCTTCAAGATGCCATTCTGATGCAAACCAGTCCGCTGCTCACGCAGTTAATGGAAGCACTGCGCTGCCTGCCGGGCGTTGGCCCGAAGTCGGCGCAGCGCATGGCGTTTACGCTATTGCAGCGCGACCGCAGCGGCGGGATGCGCCTGGCGCAGGCTTTAACCCGCGCCATGTCGGAAATTGGTCACTGTGCGGATTGCCGTACCTTTACCGAGCAGGACGTGTGTAACATCTGTACGAACCCGCGTCGTCAGGAAAACGGCCAGATTTGCGTGGTGGAGAGTCCAGCGGACATCTACGCCATCGAACAAACCGGGCAGTTTTCCGGGCGCTATTTCGTGCTGATGGGGCATCTCTCCCCGCTGGACGGTATTGGCCCGGACGATATCGGTCTTGACCGCCTTGAACAGCGTCTTGAGTCCGAAACGATCAAAGAGGTGATCCTCGCCACTAACCCCACGGTGGAAGGGGAGGCAACCGCCAACTACATCGCCGAGCTGTGCTCGCAGTATGGCGTTGACGCCAGCCGCATCGCCCACGGCGTGCCGGTCGGCGGCGAGCTGGAGATGGTGGACGGCACCACGCTGTCACACTCTCTGGCCGGACGTCACAAGATTATTTTCTGACCAAACGGAGGCTGCGCGCGCGGCCTCCGCTTGAAAATTTCCCCCCGTATCCCCATCTCTCACTCAACGTTTTAAAACCCCATTAAATGGCATTGTTGAGGTCGACATAGATGAAAGGACAAGAAACCCGTGGTTTCCAGTCAGAAGTAAAACAGCTTCTGCACCTGATGATCCATTCCCTGTATTCCAACAAAGAAATTTTCCTGCGTGAGCTGATTTCCAACGCCTCGGATGCGGCGGACAAGCTGCGCTTCCGCGCGCTGTCTAACCCGGACCTGTACGAAGGCGACGGCGAGCTGCGCGTGCGCGTCTCGTTTAATAAAGAGAACCGCACTCTGACTATCGCCGATAACGGCATCGGGATGAACCGCGACGAGGTGATCGACCACCTCGGGACCATCGCGAAATCCGGCACCAAGGCGTTCCTGGAGTCCATGGGCTCAGACCAGGCGAAAGATAGCCAGCTGATCGGCCAGTTCGGCGTCGGTTTCTACTCGGCGTTCATCGTGGCGGATAAAGTCACCGTGCGCACCCGCGCGGCGGGCGACAGCGCTGAAAACGGCGTGCTGTGGGAATCCAAAGGGGAAGGCGAATACACCGTTGATGACATCACTAAAGCGGACCGCGGCACCGAAATCACCCTGCACCTGCGTGAAGGCGAAGATGATTTCCTGAACGACTGGCGCGTGCGCTCCATCATCAGCAAATATTCCGACCATATCGCCCTGCCGGTTGAGATTGAAAAACAGGAAGAGAAGGACGGTGAAGCCATTGTTTCCTGGGAGAAAATCAATAAGGCGCAGGCGCTGTGGACGCGCAACAAGGCTGAAATTAAGGACGACGAGTACAACGAATTCTACAAGCACATCGCCCACGATTTTACCGACCCGCTGACCTGGAGCCACAACCGTGTGGAAGGCAAGCAGGAGTACACCAGCCTGCTGTACATCCCGGCACAGGCGCCGTGGGACATGTGGAACCGCGATCACAAGCACGGCCTGAAGCTGTACGTGCAGCGCGTCTTCATCATGGACGATGCCGAGCAGTTCATGCCGAACTACCTGCGCTTCGTGCGTGGTCTGATAGATTCCAACGACCTGCCGCTGAACGTCTCCCGTGAAATTCTGCAGGACAGCGCCGTCACCCGTAACCTGCGCAACGCCCTGACTAAACGTGCGCTGCAGATGCTGGAAAAACTGGCGAAAGACGATGCGGAAAAATATCAGACCTTCTGGAAACAGTTCGGTCTGGTGCTGAAAGAAGGCCCGGCTGAAGACATGGCGAACGTTGAAACCATCGCCAAACTGCTGCGCTTCGCCTCTACGCACACCGACTCCTCCGCCCAGACCGTGTCGCTGGAAGAGTACGTCTCCCGCATGAAAGAAGGGCAGGAGAAGATCTACTACATCACCGCCGACAGCTACGCCGCGGCGAAGAGCAGCCCGCACCTGGAGCTGCTGCGTAAGAAAGGCATCGAAGTGCTGCTGCTTTCTGACCGCATCGACGAGTGGATGATGAACTACCTGACCGAGTTCGACGGCAAGGCGTTCCAGTCCGTTGCCAAAGCCGACGAGTCTATCGACAAGCTGGCGGATGAAGTTGACGAAAGCGCGAAAGAAGCCGAGAAGGCGCTGGAGCCGTTCATTGATCGCGTGAAAACCCTGCTGGGCGAGCGCGTGAAAGAGGTACGTTTCACCCACCGTCTGACCGACACCCCGGCTATTGTCACCACCGATGCCGACGAAATGAGCACCCAGATGGCGAAGCTGTTCGCGGCGGCGGGCCAGGCGGTACCGGAAGTGAAATATATCTTTGAGCTTAATCCGGATCATCCGCTGGTGAAACGCGCGGCGGATACCCAGGACGACGCCCGCTTTGCCGAGTGGGTTGAACTCCTGCTGGATCAGTCCCTGCTGGCCGAGCGCGGCACGCTGGAAGATCCTAACCTGTTCATTAAACGTGTGAATGCGCTGCTGCTGGCGTAATTGACCACGCCTCCCCTGGTCTTCTCCCTCTCCCTGTGGGAGAGGGCCGGGGTGAGGGCACCAGACCGCACGACTCCAAATAATCACCCCTCATTAACCGTTTCAGCCTTCCTCCCTTCCTTGAGCGATGCCCGTTCTGGTGGTATTGTTTAGCGCTTTTGAAAAATTGAAACGACTTTTGAGGGGATTTTCGCAATGCGTATTATTCTGCTTGGCGCTCCGGGCGCGGGTAAAGGAACTCAGGCTCAGTTCATCATGGAGAAATACGGTATTCCGCAAATCTCCACCGGTGATATGCTGCGCGCCGCTGTTAAATCTGGCTCCGAGCTGGGTAAACAGGCGAAAGACATCATGGACGCAGGCAAGCTGGTGACCGACGAGCTGGTGATTGCTCTGGTTAAAGAGCGCATTGCTCAGGAAGACTGCCGTAACGGTTTCCTGCTGGACGGCTTCCCACGCACCATTCCTCAGGCTGACGCCATGAAAGAAGCGGGCATCAACGTGGACTACGTTCTGGAGTTTGACGTACCGGACGAGCTGATCGTTGACCGTATCGTTGGCCGTCGCGTACACGCTGCTTCTGGCCGCGTTTACCACATCAAATTCAACCCACCTAAGGTTGAAGGCAAAGATGACGTGACCGGCGAAGAGCTGACTACCCGTAAAGACGATCAGGAAGAGACCGTGCGTAAACGCCTGGTGGAATACCATCAGATGACCGCGCCGCTGATCGGCTACTACACCAAAGAAGCGCAGGCGGGTAACACCAAATACGCCAAAGTTGACGGCACCAAAGCCGTGGCTGACGTACGTGCAGAGCTGGAAAAAATCCTCGGCTAATCGCGCGCCTCTCACCCGGTCTTCCGGGTGAGAAATATTCTCATCTTACCTATTACAGCAATGGGTTTCGTTTAAACGCATTTCCGCTACAATTGACAACCTATCAAATGGTTAAGAGGCGTGAATGAGTCAGGCGAAAACCGGCATCCTGCTTGCCAATCTGGGCACTCCAGAAGCACCTACATCAGACGCGGTAAAACGCTACCTGCGACAATTTTTAAGCGACACGCGCGTCGTGGATTTCCCGCGACTGCTGTGGTGGCCGCTGCTGCGTGGCGTCATTCTGCCGATTCGTTCCCCGCGCGTCGCCAAACTCTATCAGTCCGTCTGGATGGAAGAGGGCTCGCCGCTGATGGTCTACAGCCGTCGCCAGGAAAAAGCGCTGGCCGCCCGCCTGCCGGATATGCCCGTCGCGCTCGGCATGAGCTATGGAAAACCGTCCCTGGAAAGCGCGGTGGAATCCCTGCTGGCGCAGGGCGTGGACCATATCGTGGTGCTGGCGCTCTACCCGCAGTACTCCTGCTCGACGGTGGCCGCCGTCTGGGACGAGCTGGCGCGCATACTGGCGACCCGCCGCCGCATTCCGGGCGTGACCTTTATTCGCGACTACGCGGATAACGAGCTCTACATCAAGGCGCTTGCTAACAGCGCGCGCGCGTCGTTTGAAAAACACGGCGAGCCGGATCTGCTGCTGCTCTCCTATCACGGGATCCCGCAGCGCTTCGCCAATGAAGGGGATGATTACCCGCAGCGCTGCCGCGATACCACCCGCGAGCTGGTCTCCGCCCTTGGCCTGCCGCCTGAGAAGGTGATGATGACCTTCCAGTCGCGCTTCGGCCGCGAGCCGTGGCTGACGCCGTACACCGATGAAACCCTCAAAATGCTGGGTGAGAAAGGCGTGAAGCACATCCAGGTAATGTCGCCGGGCTTCTCGGCTGACTGTCTGGAAACGCTGGAGGAGATCGCGGTGCAAAACCGGGAATTTTTCCTGGAGGCTGGTGGCGAAAAGTACGAGTACATTCCGGCGCTTAACGACTCGCCTGAGCATATCGACATGATGGTCTCGCTGGTAACGAACGGTCGCTAATCGCACTTCGGGCCGGGTTTGTGCTACCATTCCCGGCCCATATTCTTCGTACAGTTCAGACCATGAAATTTCCCGGTAAACGCAAATCCAAACACTACTTCCCCGTCGATGCCCGCGATCCGCTCCTGCAGCAAATCCAGCCAGAAAATGAAACCAGCGCGGCCTGGGTCGTCGGTATCGACCAGACGCTGGTGGACATTGAAGCGAAAGTGGATGATGCGTTTGTCGCCCGTTATGGTCTGAGTGCCGGCCACTCGCTGGTCATTGAAGACGACGTTGCCGAAGCGTTGTATCAGGAGCTGGTGCGCGAAAACCTGATTACCCATCAGTTCGCCGGCGGTACCATCGGCAATACCATGCACAACTACTCCGTGCTGGCCGACGACCGCTCGGTGCTGCTCGGCGTGATGTGCAGCAACATTGAAATCGGCGGCTACGCCTACCGCTATCTGTGCAACACCTCCAGCCGCACCGATTTGAACTACCTGCAGGGCGTCGACGGCCCGATTGGCCGCTGCTTTACCCTGATCGGTGAATCCGGCGAGCGCACCTTCGCCATCAGCCCGGGTCATATGAACAAGCTGCGCGCCGAGAGTATTCCGGAAGAGGTGATTGCGGGTGCCTCGGCGCTCGTGCTGACTTCCTATCTGGTGCGCTGTAAGCCGGGCGAGCCGATGCCGGAAGCGACCATGAAGGCGATTGAGTACGCGAAGAAGTACGACGTGCCCGTCGTTCTTACGCTGGGTACTAAATTCGTTATCGCCGATAATCCTGAATGGTGGCAGGCGTTCCTGAAAGAGCACGTCTCGATTCTGGCGATGAACGAAGAAGAGGCCGAAGCGCTGACCGGCGAAAGCGATCCGCTGCTGGCCTCTGACAAAGCGCTGGACTGGGTGGATCTGGTGCTCTGCACCGCGGGTCCGGTTGGGCTGTATATGGCAGGCTTCACGGAAGAAGAGAGCAAACGCAAAACCCAGCACCCGCTGCTGCCCGGCGCGATTGCCGAGTTTAACCAGTACGAGTTCAGCCGCGGCATGCGTTATAAAGATTGCATTAACCCGCTGCGCATCTACTCGCACATCGCCCCTTACATGGGCGGACCGGAGAAGATCATGAACACCAACGGCGCGGGCGACGGCGCGCTGGCCGCGCTGCTGCACGACATTACCGCCAATGCCTACCACAAAACCAACGTGCCGAATTCCAGCAAGCATAAGTTCAGCTGGCTGACCTATTCGTCGCTGGCGCAGGTATGCAAGTACGCCAACCGCGTAAGCTATCAGGTGCTGAACCAGCACTCACCGCGCTTAACGCGTGGCCTGCCTGAACGGGAAGACAGCCTCGAAGAGGCTTATTGGGACAGGTAAAATAAAAACGGCAACCCAGGTTGCCGTTTTTAGTGTTTATTCCCTCTCCCTGTGGGAGAGGGCAAGGGTGAGGGGACCAGATCGCACCAAACTTACCCCGTCACCGCCTCTTCAACCGGTGGTTTCTCCAGCAGCGTCAGCATGGTGTTAGCAATCTCGCGCTCGCCCATCACCACTTTATCTGCACCGCGATCGGTAATGTACTCCACCTCGTCGTCATAGTGCGCCCGGGCGATAATCTCAATCGTTGGGCACTTCGCGCGCGCGGAGGCCACAATCTCACCCGCTTCATAGCCGTTGGGTATGGTCAGCAGCAGCCAGCGGGCGCAGTCCAGATGCGCCAGATTCATGATCTCTTCGTTCGCCGCGTTGCCCAGTACCGCACGAATACCGCGCTCGCGAAGCTCGTCGACGCGGGTGCGTGAGGTTTCAATCACCACCAGCGGAATGCCCTGCGCCATCAGCTTCTCGCCGAGCAGGCTGCCCACGCGGCCAAAGCCGACCAGCAGGGCATGATTGCAAATATCAACCGGGATCTGCTTCTCTTCTTCGATGGCTTCTTCAAGCGTCTGCTCTTCCAGCGTTTCGGTTTTATCGAGGTATTTTTCCAGCAGGGCAAACAGCACCGGGTTCAGCATAATCGACAGGATCGCCCCCGCCAGCACCAGGTTTTGTCCCGCCTGCGGCAGCAGGTTCAGGGCCATGCCCAGACCGGCCAGAATAAAGGCGAACTCACCGATCTGCGCCAGGCTGGCGGCAATGGTCAGCGCCGTCCGCGGGGAGTGGCCGAACATCCGCACCAGGAAGAAGGCGGCAAGCGACTTACCAAAAATAATGATCGCCAGCGTGCCCAGCACGGCCAGCGGCTGCTGGATCAGCACCAGCGGATCGAACAGCATCCCGACGGAGACGAAGAACAGCACGGCAAACGCATCGCGCAGCGGCAGCGTATCGTGCGCCGCACGGTGGCTCAGCTCTGACTCGTTCAACACCATCCCGGCGAAGAACGCGCCCAGGGCAAAGGAGACATCAAACAGCTCAACGGCACCAAAGGCGATACCCAGCGCCAGCGCCAGTACGGAGAGGGTGAACAGCTCGCGGGAGCCGGTCGCCGCGCTGCGGGACATGATCCACGGTACCAGACGGCGGCCCACCAGCATCATGATGGCGATAAACGCCACAACCTTACCGATGGTGATGCTCATATCCAGCGCCAGCGAGGCGAAGCCGACATTGTCTTTTTCCATCATTCCGGCGACGGCGGGCAGCAGCACCAGCGTCAGGACCATAACCAGATCTTCAACAATCAGCCAGCCAATCGCGATCTGCCCGCGCTGGCTGTCAATCAGCTGTCTCTCCTCAAGCGCGCGCAGCAGCACCACGGTACTGGCGGTTGAGAGACACAGCCCAAATACGATGCCGGTCATTAGCGACCAGCCCAGCACGGCTGAAAGCGCCATCCCAAGCAGCGTCGCCACCCCTATCTGGGCGATCGCTCCCGGTATGGCAATCGACTTTACCGCCATCAAATCCTTCAGGGAAAAATGCAGACCGACGCCAAACATCAGCAGAATCACGCCCAATTCCGCCAGCTCAGGGGCCAGTTTGGTATCCGCAACAAAACCTGGGGTAAACGGTCCCGCCAGCACACCTGCCAGCAGATAACCGACAAGAGGAGAAATACGCAGTTTATTGGCAATCATGCCGAGGATAAAAGCGAGCACAAGTCCACCAACAATGGTGGTGATAAGCGGTGTGGCGTGGTGCATTCCGTCTCCTTTCGTTGTGGGTGTTCCTTTTTGGTGAAAAACCAAAAAACCGAGTAATAGTTTATGACAATTTTTACCCTGATGTTTATGAATAATTGTTGAAGTTTGAATAAAACAGCAATATGCACGTAAAAAAGCGCATTTTGATAAATTCAACGAGTGGAGAAAGAAGAAACCCTTATGGCATCAGGGTGTCAGACAGCCAAAGTCAAACTTTGGCTGCCCGTAATTTACGCTTTGTGGCGGTTGTCAGGCAGGAATATGGTCAACATCCCAAGAAGTGGCAGGAAAGCGCAGATTTTATAAACCAGGAAGATGCTGGTGTGATCTGCAACCATCCCTAACACCGCTGCCCCAAGCCCCCCCATGCCGAAAGCGAAACCGAAAAACAGTCCGGAAACCATACCGATACGTCCGGGCAGCAGCTCCTGGGCATAGACCAGAATGGCGGAAAACGCGGAGGCGAGGATAAAACCAATAATCACGGTTAAAATGCCCGTCCATTCAAGGCTGGCGTACGGCAAAATGAGGGTAAAGGGCGCCACGCCGAGGATAGAGCCCCAAATGACATATTTCCGCCCGATCTTATCACCCACGGGCCCGCCAATGACCGTACCGGCCGCGACGGCGAACAGGAAGGCAAACAGGTGGATCTGCGCGTTTTGTACCGATAATCCGAATTTTTGCATCAGATAAAAGGTGTAATAGCTGCTGATGCTCGCCATATAGAAGTATTTCGAGAAAATCAGCACCAGAAGGACGGAAACCGCTAGGATAACCTTATTGCGCGGCAGGGGATTGATAGCCTTCGCTTTAGGTTTTCCTTTATTGACGCGATGCTGAGCGGCATACCAGCGGCTAATCTGTGCCAGCACGATAATCGCCAGCAGCGCGGCCAGCACAAACCACGCCACGTTGCCTTTACCGTACGGGGCAATAATCACCGCGGCCAGCAGCGGGCCGAGAGAGCTACCGAAGTTACCGCCCACCTGGAAAAGTGACTGCGCCAGGCCATGACGACCACCGGACGCCATGCGCGCCACGCGGGAAGACTCCGGATGGAACACGGACGAGCCTGTACCTACCAGCGCGGCGGCAATCAGCACGGCTTCAAAACTCCCCGCCATGGCCAGCAGCACCAGCCCGCTTAAGGTAAAGCACATGCCAACCGGCAGCGACCACGGCATCGGGTATTTATCCGTCCAGTAGCCCACCACCGGCTGCAGCAGCGAGGAAGCCAGCTGGAAGGTCAGGGTGATCATCCCGATCTGCACGAAGGTTAACGAAAATTCGGACTGCAGCAGCGGGTAAATTGCCAGAATCAACGACTGGATAATATCGTTGAGCAGGTGCGAGAGACTGATTGCGCCTAAGACTTTAAAGGAGGTGCGCGACGCTGGCGCGCCCGGAACGGGCTGAGTTGATTCACTGATTGCCATAGAGAGAAGTACCACGTCTTTAGTTATTAGAGGTGCAGGGTGTAATTATTATCCGACTAACATACCCGCCCGGGACATTTGAAGAAAGTCGCAATTCTGAAAACTTATTTGTCTATTCTTATTAGTCACTGTAATTTCTGCCTTTGTCTATTGGTCAGGGAGAGAGAAGATGAAGTTAATGAAGCGGGGCGTCGCGCTGGCGCTCATCGCGGCGTGGGGTCTGGTAAGCCTGCCCGCGCAGGCGTATGAAAAAGACAAAACTTATAAAATCACCATTCTGCATACCAACGACCACCACGGCCATTTCTGGCGCAGTGAATACGGCGAATATGGCCTGTCGGCGCAAAAAACGCTGGTGGACGGCATTCGTAAAGAGGTGGCAGCCCAGGGTGGCAGCGTGCTGTTGCTCTCAGGCGGCGATATCAATACCGGCGTGCCGGAATCCGACCTGCAGGACGCCGAGCCCGATTTCCGCGGCATGAACCTGATTGGCTACGACGCGATGGCCGTCGGTAACCATGAGTTTGATAATCCGCTGAGCGTCCTGCGTCAGCAGGAGAAGTGGGCCAAATTCCCGTTCCTCTCTGCCAACATTTACCAGAAAAGCACCGGCGAACGCCTGTTCAAGCCGTGGGCGCTGTTTAAGCGTCAGGATCTGAAGATCGCGGTCATCGGCTTAACCACCGACGACACGGCGAAAATTGGCAACCCTGAGTTCTTCACCGATATCGAATTCCGCAAACCGGCAGACGAAGCGAAGCTGGTGATTCAGGAGCTGCAGCAAAACGAAAAGCCGGACGTGATTATCGCCACCACCCACATGGGGCACTACGACAACGGTGAGCACGGCTCCAATGCGCCGGGCGACGTGGAGATGGCGCGCAGCCTGCCGGCGGGCTCGCTGGCGATGATTGTGGGTGGTCACTCACAGGATCCGGTATGCATGGCATCCGAGAACAAAAAGCAGGTGGACTATGTCCCGGGGACGCCGTGCGCGCCGGACCGTCAGAACGGTATCTGGATCGTACAGGCGCACGAGTGGGGCAAATACGTGGGCCGGGCGGACTTTGAGTTCCGTAACGGCGAGATGAAGCTGGTTCATTATCAGCTCATCCCGGTCAACCTGAAGAAGAAAGTGACCTACCCGGACGGGAAAAGCGAGCGCGTACTTTACACGCCAGAAATCGCAGAAAACCAGCAGATGCTCTCCCTGCTGACGCCGTTCCAGAACAAAGGCAAGGCGCAGCTGGACGTGAAAATCGGCACGCTGAACGGGCGTCTGGAGGGGGACCGCAGTAAAGTTCGCTTCGTGCAGACCAACATGGGTCACCTGGTGCTGGCGGCGCAAATGGCGCGCACCGGGGCTGATTTTGGGGTGATGAGCGGCGGCGGTATTCGAGATTCCATCGAAGGTGGAAACATCACCTATAAAGACGTTCTGAAGGTGCAGCCGTTCGGTAACGTGGTGGTCTATGCCGACATGAGCGGGAAAGAGGTTGTTGAGTACCTGACCGCCGTGGCGCAGATGAAGCCGGATTCCGGGGCCTATCCGCAGTTTGCCAACGTGAGCTTCGTAGCGAAAGACGGCAAGCTTAACGATCTCAAGATCAAAGGCGAACCGGTTGACCCGGCGAAAACCTACCGTCTGGCGACGTTAAGCTTTAACGCCACCGGCGGCGACGGCTATCCGCATATTGATAATAAGCCGGGATACGTGAATACCGGCTTTATCGATGCGGAAGTGCTGAAGCAGTTCATCGAGCAGAATTCGCCGATTGACGTGAATGCCTACGAGCCGAAAGGTGAGGTGAGCTGGCAGTAGCGTTGTGCGGCCTGATGCCCTAGCCTAACCCTCTCCCACCGGGAGAGGGCACGAACACAAAAAAACGGTAACGCCTGTTACCGTTTTGCTTTTACCTCGTAGCCGCCACCGGGCAATTTTCTCAATCCCTGCGCGCAATATCCGCAAACTTCGCGTCCAGCATTTTCGCCAGATCGCCCGCCGCCAGCTCAATATCCAGCCCGCGCTTGCCGCCGGATATAAAGATGGTGTCAAATTCCTGTGAAGGAGCATCGATCAGCGTCGGCAGGCGTTTTTTCTGCCCGAGCGGACTGATCCCGCCCACCAGATAGCCCGTGGTGCGTTGCGCCACCATGGGATCCGCCATATCCACCTTCTTCGCCCCCAGCGCTTTGGCGACCTTCTTCAGATCCAGCTGTCCTGCCACGGGAGTCACCGCGACGGCGAGGTGCTTCATATCGCCGTTCACCGCCACCAGCAGCGTTTTATAAACCTGGTCAGCGTTCAGCCCCAGCTTGCGCACCACTTCATCACCAAAGTTGGTTTCATTCGGATCGTGATCGTAGGTGTGGATCCGGAAAGAAATGTTGTTTTTTTCGAGTAATTTAACGGCGGGAGTCATAGCTATCCTTCTTACGACAGACAATTCATGCAGCCAGCATACGCCTGACGTTTGTCTAAAAAATAGCACCATCTTGCGCAATAGTATTGGCAGTGATGGTCACTTTGAGCGACAATCGGCTCAACCGAAGGTCTCCTTCGGCATAATAAAAACGATGAAATTCCTCTTTGACGGGCCAATAGAAATATTGGCCATTTTTTTATTTCAGCAACGACGGCAAGTTCCCTTCCCCGTACAAATGTAACGCCCCAACCGCCACCACGTAATGCCCCGCAGGTAAAGCATGCAGCGTCTCTCGCCAGGCTTTGTTACGCGCATTCATCAGCACATCATACAGCGATTCGCTGAACGTCGACGGTAACGCCAGCCTGCCGTCCGCGGGCGGCGCATCCAGCCACCAGCCAATCATCGTTTGCAGCAGGCGCGCGTTGGTGTGCCAGTGGGTCAGCGTATCATCCAGCAGCATCAGACCGTCGTCGGGAAGCTGCCGCAGGAGCGCAATCTGGCTGTCCGTCCCTTCCAGCTCGATGATGGGCAGACGGCGCGCCCTTGCCGCGTTCAGCAACTGGTAATCAATGCCGTAGTCACCGCGCAGGCCCAGACGCTGCGCCTGCGTGGCCTGCAGTATCATCGCGATTTGCCACAGCGGCAGGGTGTCAATCATGGAGAGCGAGACGCCCGTCTCATCGGCGACGCGCGTCAGTTCCGCAAGCTGGGTTTCATCCAGGCGTTCCGCCAGAGTGAGATCGCTTTCGAGCCCGGCAAACGGCGACTCCTGACCCGAAATGTCCGCCTCAACGACCAGCGCGTCGGCGTGTTTAAGCAGTTTTATCAGGCCCGGAGGCAGGGGAGACATATCCTGCGTGCCCATATGGATGCTGCCAACCAGGTGCAGGTGTTGCCCGCCGGGAAGCGAAATATCCAGACCGGGCCAGGCGTAACGGCGAGGGAAAAGGGCGCGAAACGATGTTTTTATACGATGAAACAGACCCATACGCGCTCCATAAACGGAAAGGTTCATGCTAGCGCGTACGGGTACAAGGTTCAATCCTTCGGTTTAAACCGCAACAGCCGATTGGCGTTGCTGACCACGGTGATGGAGGAGAGCGCCATTGCCGCACCCGCGACCACCGGGTTAAGCAGCGTGCCGGTCAGCGGCCACAAAATGCCGGCAGCAATCGGGATGCCGAGCGAGTTATAGATAAACGCCCCCAGCAGGTTCTGCTTCATGTTGCGCAGCGTGGCTTTTGAAATGGCCAGCGCGTCGGCAACGCCCATCAGGCTGTGGCGCATCAGCGTGATGGCAGCGGTTTCGATGGCGACATCGCTCCCGCCGCCCATAGCGATCCCTACGTCCGCCTGGGCCAGCGCCGGGGCATCGTTAATGCCGTCGCCGACCATCGCCACCTCACGACCCTGGCTTTGCAGTTTCTTGATGGCGTCCGCTTTGCCGTCCGGCAGTACGCCTGCAATGACCTCATCAATACCGGCTTCTTTTGCGATGGCGTTGGCGGTGGTGGGGTTATCCCCGGTCAGCATCACCAGACGGTAGCCCGCACGGTGCAGGCGCTGTAAGGCATCCACGCTGTCCTGGCGAAGCGGATCGCGTACGGCCAGCAGCGCGGCGGCTTTGCCATCCACCGCCAGCAGAACCGGGGTGGCGCCCTGTGACGCCTGCGCCTTCAGCTCGTTTTCCAGCGCGGCGGTATCAATACCGTTTTCATTGAGCAACGCCTGATTGCCCAGCAGCAGCGCGTGGCCTTCTGCTTCACCGCTCACGCCGAGCCCGCGCAGGGTGCGGAAATTGCTCACATGCGGCAGGGCAGACGCATTGGCTTTATCGAGAATGGCGCGCGCCAGCGGATGGCTTGAGCCTTGCTCCAGCGCGGCGGCAAGCCGCAGCGCCTCTTCTTCGGTAATGCCAGCGGTCGTAACGGCGACCACCTGTGGTTTACCTTCGGTCAGCGTGCCGGTTTTATCAAACACCAGCGTGTCCAGGGTGCTGGCCCGCTGCAGCGCGTCCGCGTCCCGCACCAGTACGCCAAATTCGGCCGCGCGGCCTACGCCGGAGATAATCGACATCGGCGTCGCGAGGCCCAGGGCGCAAGGACAGGCGATGATCAGCACCGTGGTGGCGATTACCAGGGTATACACAATCTGCGGCGCCGGGCCGAAGACATACCAGATCGCCGCGCTCAGCAGGGCAATGCCGACCACCACCGGCACAAAAATGGCCGAGATTTTATCAGCAAGCTGGCCAATCTCCGGCTTGCTGCTCTGGGCCTGGCGCACCATGCGAATAATACGCGACAGCGTGGTGTGGCTGCCGACGGCACTGGCGGTAAACAGCACGCTGCCGTCCTGCACCACCGTACCGGCATGCACGGCGTCGCCATCTGATTTCTGCTGGGGAATAGGCTCCCCGGTCAGCATCGCTTCATCCAGCCAGGCTTCGCCCTGGGTTATCTTGCCGTCAACGGGAACGCGGTCGCCCGTGGTCAGACGCAGCGTCATGCCGGGCTGAACCTCGGCCAATGGAACGCTCTTTTCCCCCTCGTCCGTGACCACGCGGGCCGTCGGCGGGGTTAAATCAAGCAACCTTTCCAGCGCTTTCGAGGAGCGCTGGCGGGCGCGGGCTTCCAGCATATGGCCTAAGTTGATCAGGCCGATAATCATCGCGCTCGCTTCATAATAGAGATGCCGCGCTTCCATCGGGAACCACTGGGGCCAGACGTTCACGCTCATCGAATAGAGCCACGCCGCGCCGGTACCGAGCGCAACCAGCGTATCCATCGTCGCGGTGCGGTTTTTCAGGCTCTTCCAGGCGCTGGTATAGAAATGACCGCCTGCGAATACCATCACCGCCAGGGTAATCAGACCGATCGCCAGCCACAGGGTGCGGTTGTCAGCGGTGACCATCATATTGTCACCCATCATGCCCCACACCATCACCGGAATACCCACCAGCAGGGCGACGATGGCCTGCCAGCGGAAGCGCTTCATGGTGGCGATAGCCGTTTCCTGCTGGCGCTCGCGACGCTCGGCATCGTCTTCGATGGCCTCCGCGCCGTAGCCCGCTTTCTCAACGGCCTGCACTAACTCTGCGGCGGAGGCGTTGCCCATCACCAGCGCAGTACGCTCCGCAAGATTGACCCGTGCCTGGGCGACGCCCGGTACCGCCTGCAGGGCGTTTTGTACCCGGGAGACGCAGCTGGCGCAGCTCATGCCGTTGATCAGCAGCTGTTGGCTGTCATCAATATCATCCGCTGCCGGAAGCTCAGGAGTGGCCGCTGTCAGTGCTTCCGACGGGGATGATGACTCTGCCAGCGGTTTAGCCTTTGGGTGGCTTAACTCCGCCCCGTAACCGGCCTGCTTGATAGTATCAATCAGCGCATCCGCGCTGGCGCTGCCGGTCACGGCCGCATGATCGATAGTCACGTCAGCGCTTTCCACATCAGGGCGCTGTTCCAGGCTTTCTTTAACGCGTTTGACGCAGTGGCCGCAGGAGAGGCCGTCCAGCGTCAGGTCAATAGTGTGAGACATAACAAAACTCCCGTATAATATTTTGGTCAGTTGTTGACCGGAGTAACGCTTTTCACTAACTGTTATGAAGGTTAAACCTTCCATCAAGGGGAAGGTCAAGGGGGAATTGTGAATATCAGTGACGTGGCAAAAAAAACCGGCTTAACCAGCAAAGCGATCCGCTTTTATGAAGAGAAGGGGCTGGTCACGCCGCCGCTGCGCAGTGAAAACGGCTACCGTAGCTACACGCAGCTGCATCTGGATGAGCTGACGCTGCTTCGCCAGGCAAGACAGGTCGGTTTTAATCTGGAAGAGTGCGGCGAGCTGGTTAACCTGTTCAACGATCCGAAGCGTCACAGCGCCGACGTGAAAAAACGCACGCTGGAAAAAGTGGCCGAAATTGAACGCCACATCGTCGAGCTGCAGGCGATGCGCGAACAGCTGCTGCAGCTCGCGGACTCCTGTCCGGGGGATGACAGCGCCGACTGCCCGATTATTGATAATCTTGCCGGCTGCTGCCACCGTAAAACCCACGCTTAGCAGGCTTTCACCCGCAGGGTAATGCCTTCCACGGCAATGACCTCCACCCGCGTGCCGGCGCTGAGGTCATCGTCGGCCACCACCGGCCACGAGCTGTCGCCCACCCGCATGTGTCCGCGTCCGTTCACCAGCGCGGTGTCGAGCGTAAAACGCTTGC
Source organism: Enterobacter sp. (assembly GCF_977039595.1). Lineage (NCBI taxonomy): Bacteria > Pseudomonadati > Pseudomonadota > Gammaproteobacteria > Enterobacterales > Enterobacteriaceae > Enterobacter > Enterobacter sp. The sequence goes on along the minus strand of NZ_CDRQYH010000007.1, from coordinate 23,332 downwards.
CGACAATCTGCTGTCCGCGCTGGTTAAGGTGGGCGTCGACCGGTTTCTGCTCTTTGACCCGCCGGTTAAGCCAGCGCCACCACAGCCAGGCGGCCACCAGCGTCAGCGCGGCGAACAGCGCGCCCTGCCACGCCCAGTCCAGGGGAAGGATCCAGACCAGAAGACCCGTAATGACGGCGGCAACACCGCTCCAGAGCAGGTAGCCGTTGCCGCCCAGCATCTCCGCCGCCAGCAATAAGCCGCCGAGGCTTAGCCAGAAGGCGTGAGGATGTGCAACAATCAGCTCAATCATTTTTTACGCTCGTTTCCGCTGTCCTTGATCAGTTCGGCTATGCCCGCGATAGAGCCCATCAGGCTGCTGGCGTCCAGCGGCATCATCACCACTTTGCTGTTGTTCGCGGAGCCGATCTCTTTCAGCGCGTCGGTATATTTTTGCGCAACAAAGTAGTTCACGGCCTGGATATCACCGGCGGCAATCGCCTCGGACACCATCTGGGTGGCGCGGGCTTCCGCTTCGGCGGAACGTTCACGCGCTTCCGCCTGCAAAAACGCGGACTGACGGTCGCCTTCCGCTTTCAGGATCTGCGACTGTTTTTCCCCTTCCGCTTTGAGGATCTCCGCCTGGCGTACCCCTTCGGCTTCCAGAATGTAGGCGCGCTTGGTTCGCTCGGCCTTCATCTGGGCGTTCATGGAGGCGATCAGCTCCGCCGGCGGACGCACGTCGCGGATCTCAATACGGGTAACTTTGATCCCCCACGGGTTGGTGGCCTCATCAACAATGTGCAGCAGGCGGGTGTTGATGCTGTCGCGCTGGGAAAGCATCTCGTCCAGCTCCATCGAGCCGAGCACGGTACGGATGTTGGTCATCGTCAGGTTGACGATCGCCAGCTCCAGGTTGCTGACTTCATAGGCCGCCTTCGGCGCGTCAATCACCTGAATAAAGCACACGGCGTCGATGGTGACGTTGGCGTTATCCTTTGAGATCACTTCCTGGGAAGGAATGTCCAGCACCTGTTCCATCATGTTGATCTTGCGTCCAATTCTGTCCATGAACGGGACAATCAGGCTTAAGCCGGGCTGGAGCGTGTTGGTGTATCGGCCGAAACGCTCGACGGTCCACTGATAACCCTGAGGGACAATTTTGACGCCAGCGCCCACGATAACCAGCGCAACGAAAATAAGGACGGGAACAACGATAAGCATAAAAACCTCCTGTTTTGCATGCCGTGATGAGTGAAAGTGTGTGTTTATTGCTCGTAAGTATAGGTAAAGTCAGAGATGAAGCCATCACCCGCTTCGGCAATGGCTTTGGATAATCCCTGGTAGTAATTCTCCAGCCCCAGCGCTTCGATGCGCTGGATCTGTTCGCGAATGGGGGCGCAGAACAGAACGGCATTTCCCGCCTCAACGCGTTTGTTATTCGGTGGAAGGTCGCCCGCGATGGCTTTAAACCAGGTTCTGATGCCCTGCTTTAAATTATGCGGCGCTTTTGCCAGGTTATCCATGCCCGTCAGGATCTGCAGAGTCGGGAACTCATCGGCCAGCACGGCGGTTTTCATGCGCGCAAAGAACTGGCTGAACAGCTCGAACGATCCCAGATCGGTGACGCGGGGTTTGGTCGTTTTACCGTTTTTATTGCCGATTTTGCCTGCCGCTGACGCCGCGGCCGGAACCGCATTCACCTTTTCCAGCTCCAGCCCGAATAACAAATTACAGTGCGCACGGCGCGCTTTCAGCGGGTAGGACATCAGGACCTCAATGAACCGGGTGGCTTTCACATCCGCAAGATCGTGGTTGATAAGCCACTGTGTGCGTGAAAATTCCGCCGGAGAGACGAACCAGTCCGGCACTTCATTGAAGCGTTTTGATTTGCCTTTACCGTCAAATTCAAGGAAGTGTGTCCCGTTGTCGAAGGCGAAATAGCAATTTTTGAAGCTGCCGATCGTGGTGTTCACGATGAGCGCCTTCTTAACAAAATCGACCACCTCTGCACCTATCACAAAACGCGTGAGTTCCGACGATTTGATGACTTCCATTAATGTTTCGACATCAGGAACACCAGGCTTCAGGGAAGGAAACTCATAAAAGATATGTGCCATGCTGCATACTTCCTGTAGTGATGGTGGTGACAATTTATAAACAAAAAGTTTAACACTTGCTTCAGCGTGAGGCTATTCGCGCTGTGCGGGCGAAAGGATTATGCTACAGGCGGTTATTACACGAAGCGGTTAACGGAAGCGCAATGAACGATAAAAAAAACCTTTTGCATCTCAGGGACGTCGGGTTTCGAGTCGGGGAAAACACGATCCTGCAGCACGTCGGGTTTAGCCTGTCGCCGGGCGAGTTTAAATTAATCACGGGTCCCTCAGGCTGTGGGAAAAGCACGCTGCTGAAGATTGTGGCGTCACTCCTCAGCCCGACGGAGGGAGCCATTCTGTTTGAAGGCGAGGATATCGCGTCGCTTTCCCCGGAAAGCTATCGCCAGCAGGTCTCGTACTGCGTGCAAACGCCCGCGCTTTTTGGCGATACGGTTTACGACAACCTGATTTTCCCGTGGCAAATTCGCAATAAAACGCCGGAGCCGGAAACGTTTACCCACGATCTGGCCCGCTTTGGCCTGGCGCAGGAGACGCTGACCAAATCCATCAACGCGCTGTCGGGCGGCGAAAAGCAGCGGGTCTCGCTGATCCGCAACCTGCAGTTTTTACCGAAGGTGCTTTTGCTGGATGAAATAACCAGCGCGCTTGATGACGTTAACAAGCGCAACGTCAACGAGATAATTCATCGCTACGCCCGGGAGCAGAACATTGCCGTGCTGTGGGTGACGCACGACGCTAACGAAATAACCCATGCGGATGACGTGATTACGCTCCAGCCGCACGGCGGGAAAATGCAGGAGGCAAACCGTGGGTGAACACAACATTACCAACGAATCGCTGGCCTTTTCGATGGTGCTGGTGCTGATTGCGATTGTGGTCAGCTATCGGGAAAAGCTGGGGCTGGAAAAAGATATCGTATGGAGTATCTGCCGCGCGGTGATTCAGCTCATCATCGTCGGCTATGTGCTGAAGTATATCTTCAACGTTAACCACGCGATGCTGACGCTGCTGATGGTGCTCTTTATCTGCTTTAACGCGGCGTGGAATGCGCAAAAGCGCAGTAAATACATTGATAAGGCGTTTGTTTCATCGTTTATCGCGATTACCACCGGAACGGCGCTCACGCTGGCGGTGCTGGTACTTTCCGGCTCGATTGAGTTTACGCCGATGCAGGTTATCCCTATCTCGGGGATGATTGCGGGGAACGCGATGGTGGCCGTTGGGCTCTGTTACAACAATCTCGGCCAGCGTTTCAGCAGCGAACAGCAGCAGCTGCAGGAGAAACTAAGCCTGGGGGCGACGCCTAAAGTGGCCTCGGCGCGGCTGATTCGCGAAAGCATTCGCTCATCGCTGATCCCGACCGTGGATTCCGCCAAAACGGTGGGGCTTGTGAGCCTGCCGGGCATGATGTCGGGGCTGATTTTTGCCGGTATCGATCCGGTAAAAGCGATTAAGTACCAGATCATGGTGACGTTTATGCTGCTTTCCACGGCAAGCCTGTCGACCATCATTGCCTGCTACCTGACCTATCGGAAGTTCTACAACGCGCGCCACCAGCTGGTGGTGACGCAGTTGAAAAAGATGGGGTAATATCGGCATTTCCAGGCCCGGTAAGGCGAAGCCGCCACCGGGCTTTTTTATCAATACAACAGCGCGTAAAGCTGACGACGATACTTCGACGCCAGCGCGTCTCCGGTGCCCAGCGCGGCCAGGATCTCCTGGAACATCTTGCGCGCCTGACCGTCTGCGGCGGCTAAATCTTTTTGCAGATGGCTGAAAAGCAGCTCAAGCGCTTCTTCGTTACGCCCCACCTGATGCAGCTGCAGCGCAAGCTGGCTTGCCAGCGCGGCATCTGCCGGGTTGTCGGCTACCTGCTGCTGCAGCTGCTGAATTTCCGGGGTGTCCGCCGCCTGCTTCAGGAGCTCAATTTGTGCAACCAGCCCCTGATAGCGGGTGTCCTGATCCTGGAGCGGAACCGTTTTGAGTACGGCTTCCGCGTCTTCTGAGCGGTGCAGGGCGATCTGCGTTTCCGCCAGCAGCAGGCCAATCTGGCTGTTCTGATTCGACAGCTGCCACGCCTCTTTGAGCAGCGGCAGCGCTTCGTCGTATTTGCCTTCCTGCATCAGCGCCATGCCTTCCTGCGCTTTCAGCTCTTCTTCGCGCGGCAGCACTTTATCCAGCAGGGCGCGAATCGCCTCTTCCGGCTGCGGCCCCTGGAAACCGTCAACAGGCTGGCCGTTCTGGAACAGATAGACGGTAGGGATGGCGCGCAGGCCAAACTGAGACGCTACCATCGGCTCGGCGTCGCAGTCCAGCTTGGCGAGAATGAACTGACCGTTGTACTGGGCGGCAAGGCTTTCCAGCACCGGCGTCAGCTGCAGGCAGTGTTGGCTGCGTTCAGACCAGAAGTAGAACAGGACCGGTTTGGTCATCGACTGTTCAAGAGTCTGTTGCAGGTTAGCTTCTGTGATATTGACGATATTCTGTACGGACATGCGGCTTTCTCTTTTGTCGGTTTGTTCTTTACATGGGGATGCGCGTCGGCGCTTCAACTCAACCGCGCAAAATTTTGTCCATCATACTGCCCGGCAGCAGGCGTTTTAACCAGCCTACGGCATGGGTGACCAGCGTTACCGGATAGCGCATTTTGGGATGGTCGCTCTCAAAAGCATGGCGCACTTTGGCCACCACCGCTTCGGGCCCGAGGGTAAAACGCGCGGCGATGCCGGGGTTCTCGACCGGTTTATCCGCCTGGGTCTGGTTCACGTTTTCGGTAAAGCGGGTGCGGATCGGGCCGGGCTCAATCAGGCTGACCTTAATGCCGCTGTGGCGTAACTCCATGCGCAGGGCGTCGGACCAGGCCTCCAGCGCATATTTGCTGGCGGCGTAGGCGCCGCGGCCCGGGGTGGAAATCAGTCCCATCACCGACGACGTCATCACGATGCGCCCTTCACCGTGCGGCAGCATCGCGGGGAGCAGACGCATGGTGAGCTGATGCACGCCGAAGAAGTTGGTCGAAAACTGCTTCTCCAGCGTTTCGCGGGAGAGGGTATCCAGCGGGCCATACACGCCGTAGCCGGCATTATTAAAGAGCCCGTACAGACGATTACCGGTCAGCGCGATCACCTCATCGGCGGCGCGCTCAACGCTTTCCGGCGAGTCCATATCCAGCAGCACGCCGGTAAAGCCCAGACCGTTCATGCGTTCGACGTCGTCAGGTTTACGACAGGCCGCCAGAACCCGAAATCCCTGGCGCTTCAGTTCGAGCGCGCTTTCCAGGCCGATTCCACTGGAACATCCTGTAATTAAGACCGATTTTTGCATAACTTTACCTGTCAGGATCTCCGCTTAATCAGGAGTCATGTTTAACTAAAGGAGCCAGCCGCGTTGCCATCCAGTCGGCAATAAACGGCTGCGCATCGCGATTGGGGTGGATCCCGTCGTCTTGCATCCACTCGGGTTTGAGATAGACCTCTTCCATGAAAAATGGCAGCAGCGGAATATCAAACTCTTTGGCAAGCTTAGGGTAGATCGCGCTAAAGGCCTCATTATACCGACGACCGTAGTTGGCGGGCAGGCGAATTTGCATCAGCAGCGGCTGGGCGTTTGCCGCCTTGATGTCCTGCAAAATGGTACGCAGCGTTTGCTCGGTTTGCTGAGGCTGGAAACCGCGCAATCCATCATTACCGCCAAGCTCAACCAGCACCCAGCGTGGCTGATGCTGTTTGAGCAGCGCAGGCAGGCGCGACAGGCCCTGCTGCGAGGTATCGCCGCTGATGCTGGCGTTGATTACAGCGGTCTTGCTCTGCCATTTGTCATTGAGCAGGGCGGGCCAGGCCGCGCTGGCCGCCATGCGATAGCCTGCGCTCAGGCTGTCGCCGAGAACCAGTAACGTGTCCGCTGCCGCCGCGCGGAAGGTCATCAGAATCAAAAACAGGAAGGGCAAATGCCAGCGGAAAACAGTGTTGAAGTTCATCATCTTAAGAAGTCCGTCGGTCAGGGGGAACACGAGCTTTCCATCCTTACCGGAGTTGAACTCGTTGTCAAACGCGCTGAAACCATCGCGCTGATTGGCGAATCCGGTTCCGGCAAGTCCACGCTGCTGGCGATTTTGGCCGGTCTGGACGACGGCAGCAGCGGCGAGGTCCATCTTGTCGGACAGCCGCTGCATCAGCTTGATGAAGAGGCGCGGGCCGCGCTGCGCGCGCGTCACGTTGGTTTTGTCTTTCAGTCCTTTATGCTGATCCCGACCCTGAACGCGCTGGAAAACGTCGAGCTCCCGGCGCTGCTGCGCGGTGAAAATAGCCGTGAAAGCCGCGCTCACGCGAAGGCGCTGCTGGAACAGCTCGGTCTGGGGAAACGTCTCAACCATCTTCCCGCCCAGCTTTCCGGCGGTGAGCAGCAGCGCGTGGCGCTGGCCCGCGCGTTTAACGGCCGCCCTGAGGTGCTGTTTGCCGATGAGCCTACCGGCAACCTTGATCGTAACACCGGAGACCGGATTGCCGACCTGCTGTTTTCGCTCAACCGCGAGCACGGCACCACGCTGATCCTCGTGACCCACGATCCGCAGCTCGCCGCGCGCTGCGACCGTCGCCTGCGGCTGGTGAACGGCGTTCTGCAGGAGGAAGCATGATTACCCGCTGGTTCTGGCGCGAGTGGCGCTCCCCCTCGCTGCTGATTGTCTGGCTGGCGCTAAGCCTGGCAGTGGCCTGCGTGCTGGCGCTCGGCAGCGTCAGTGACCGCATGGAAAAAGGGCTCAGCCAGCAGAGCCGGGAGTTTATGGCGGGGGACAGGGCGCTGGAAAGCTCCCGCCCCGTGCCGTCGGGCTGGATTGAATCAGCGCGCAAAGAAGGGCTGAAGGTGGGGGAACAAATCACCTTCCAGACCATGACCTTCGCGGGCGACACGCCGCAGCTGGCGAGCGTCAAGGCCGTCGATGATATCTACCCGATGTACGGTGACTTACAAACCAGCCCGCCAGGGTTAAAGCCGACGCCCGGTACGGTGCTGCTGGCATCGCGTCTGATGGCGCTGCTGAACCTGAAACCTGGAGACAGTATCGACGTCGGCGACGCCACGCTGAAAATCGCCGGGGAAGTGGTGCAGGAGCCCGACGGCGGTTTTAACCCGTTCCAGCTTGCGCCTCGCCTGCTGATGAACACCGCGGATGTCGCGGCCACCCATGCCGTACAGCCGGGCAGCCGCGTCACCTGGCGCTATAAATTTGGCGGCACGCCCGCCCAGCTTGCCGCTTATGAAAAATGGCTTATGCCGCAGCTCAAACCAGAGCACCGCTGGTACGGGCTGGAGCAGGACGAGGGGGCGCTCGGTAAATCTCTGGAGCGCTCTCAGCAGTTCCTGCTGCTGTCGGCACTGTTAACCCTGCTGCTGGCGGTGGCGGCGGTGGCCGTGGCGATGGGGCACTACTGCCGCAGCCGCTACGACCTGGTGGCGATCCTCAAAACCCTGGGGGCGGGCCGGGCGCAGCTGCGCAAGCTGATTGTCGGCCAGTGGCTGATGCTTCTGGTTCTGTCGGCGCTGACCGGCGGCATAATGGGGCTGCTGTTTGAAAAACTGCTGATGGTGATGCTGAAACCGGTGCTCCCTGCCGCATTGCCGCCTGCCAGCCTCTGGCCGTGGCTGTGGGCGATGGGCGCGATGACGGTGATCTCGGTGCTGGTGGGGCTCCGACCCTACCGCCTGCTGCTCGCCACTCAGCCGCTGCGCGTGCTCCGCAACGATGTGGTGGCGAACGTCTGGCCGCTGAAGTTCTACCTTCCGGTGATTATTGCGGTGGCGGTGGGGCTGCTGGCGTGGCTGATGGGGGGCAGCACGCTGCTGTGGGCGGTGCTGGCCGGGGCGGTTGTGCTGGCGCTGCTGTGCGGTGTGCTGGGCTGGATCCTACTCAACCTCCTGAAAAGGGTGACGGTAAAATCGCTGCCCGTGCGCCTGGCGGTCAACCGACTGCTGCACCAGCCCTGGTCTACGCTCAGCCAGCTGTCGGCGTTCTCGCTTTCGTTTATGCTGCTGGCGCTGCTGCTGGTGCTGCGCGGCGATCTGCTCGATCGCTGGCAGCAGCAGCTTCCACCGGAAAGCCCGAACTATTTCCTGATCAATATCGCGCCTGAGCAGGTTACGCCGCTTAAGGGCTTCCTGTCGGAGCATCACATCATTCCCGAGTCGTTCTATCCCATCGTTCGCGCGCGTCTGACGCAGATCAACGGGCATCCAACGGAGGGGAACAAGGACGAGTCGCTTAACCGCGAGCTGAACCTGACCTGGCAGGAGAAACGCCCTGACCACAACCCGATAACCGCCGGCACCTGGCCGCCAAAAGCGGGGGAGGTGTCGATGGAGGAGGGGCTGGCGACGCGCCTGAACGTGAAGCTGGGGGACAGCGTCACCTTCACAGGCGATACGCAGGATTTCACCGCGAAGGTCACCAGCCTGCGTAAGGTGGACTGGGAGAGCCTGCGGCCCAACTTCTTCTTTATCTTCCCCCCGGGGGCGCTGGACGGGCAGCCGCAGAGCTGGCTGACCAGCTTCCGCTGGGAGAACGGCAACGGCATGCTGACCCAGCTTAACCGGGAGTTTCCGACGGTCAGCCTGCTGGATATCGGCGCGATCCTCAAACAGGTGGGGCAGGTGCTGGAGCAGGTAAGCCGCGCGCTGGAGGTCATGGTGGTGCTGGTAACGATCTGCGGCGTGCTGTTGCTGCTGGCCCAGGTGCAGGTGGGCATGCGCCAGCGCCATCAGGAGCTGGTGGTTTACCGTACGCTGGGGGCCGGAAAGCGGCTGCTGCGAATGACGCTCTGGAGCGAGTTTGCGCTGCTGGGGCTGGTGGCCGGTCTGGTGGCCGCCATTGGCGCAGAGACGGCGCTGGCGGTGCTGCAGACAAAGGTCTTCGACTTCCCGTGGGAGCCTGACTGGCGTCTTTGGTTGATCCTGCCTCTGTGCGGCGCTGCGCTGCTTTCTCTCTGCGGAGGCTGGCTCGGCACGCGGCTGTTAAAGGGCAAAGCCCTGTTCCGTCAGTTTGCCAGTTGATTTAGCACTGTGATAATTACGCGTCGGTTTTTAATTCCGGCGCGTAGTATTAAAATGGCACAAAGTGATAATACCCACTCATTTAGTAGCACAAAACATTAAAAAACCGACCACACGGCCCGATTATTTCCAGTTAATATTCACCCGCTAAATATTTAGCAGCGTGTCTATTAAGGGAAAAATAATGACTATAAAAAAATCAGCGCTGGCGGTAACGATCGGCGCGGCAGTGGCATTGACTACCTTCGCTTCTCAGGCGGAAATCACGGTTCTTAAGCAGGATCCTCAGGCGGGTAACCCGCTGAGCCGCCTGAACTTCACCGTTGGCGGCAGCATTCGTCCTCAGTTCCAGAACATGACCGGCGACGACGGTAAAAACAGCTACAAGCGTAACGGTTTTGACGGCGGTACCCGTTTCCGTTTCGCAGCAGATTACTACCTGTTTGATGACATCAGCTGGGTAAGCTACTACGAGCTGGGCGTGAACTTCCCTGCAATGTTCAACTGGGATAACCACTACAGCGAGAGCGACCACGACACGACGCGTCGTATGCTCTACACCGGTCTGAAGAGCGACACCTGGGGTACGCTGACCTTCGGCCAACAGAACAGCGTTTACTATGATGTGGTGGGTGCGAAAACCGATATCTGGGACTACGACATGATCGGTCAGGCGCCGGGTAACGGGATCAAAGGCGATTACGACGGTTCTTACCGTTCACGTAAGATGCTGAAATATAAGAAAACCGTGGGCGATGCTGACATCTACGCATCTTACCTGTTTGAAGACAGCGAATACCTGCCGGGCAACGGCCTGCGCTACAAGCGTAAAGGCGGCGGCTCGCTGGGTCTGGATTACCACCTGACCACCGATCTGACCTGGGGTGCAGCGTGGAACTACACCCGCGCTGACATGCGTAACCCGGGCAACGGCGACAGCAAAACCTACGACCAGAACATCCTTGGTACTGCGCTGAGCTGGAAGCCAGACAACTGGACCTTCTCCGTTGGCGGCGGCTGGTATCAGAACTTCCTGACCACCAAAAAAGTGTCAGTTAACGACTACTTTGCGGGCGACGCGTGGGGTATTGAGTACTTCGCCGGTTATAAATTCCCAGTCGGTCAGTACGCGGTGAAATCCATCCAGCCTTACTTCATGGGCGACCGTATTGACTACGTGAACGGCCGTAACTACCAGCGCATCGACAACGGCGTGGGTATCAGCTTCCAGCTGGATTACGGTTTCCGCGTGGATTACGAACACGTGTTCACTTCTAGCACCGACAACCTGGGCGACATGAACCTGGTGCGTCTGCGTTACGACTTCTAAGTCGTGTTGTAGGGTGCGGCCTGATGCCCTCACCCTGACCCTCTCCCACGGGGAGAGGGAAAAAACATTAAAAACGGCAACCCAGGTTGCCGTTTTGCTTTTACCTCGCCACCCGGCTTTTTTTCAGCGATTAAGCCAGTCAGCGACCTCGCCGTACGTCCCGCGATAGACAATCTTCTCCGCCTTTTTCTCCAGCTGATAGCCGTACATCGGGTCGTAATAGTCGTTCAGCAGCGGCGCAAGCCAGCTGAAGTGCGCGTCCGTGCGGCCAGATCGTTGCTGTTCCAGCAGCGCGGAATCTAACAGCACGGTGAATTCTGCATACCGCTGTAGCCCCAGGCGGCGACGAATGGCGAACAGGCCGTGATGCAGGTACTCGCTGTATTCTTTCCATCCCGCTTCTTCACCGTAGGCCGCAGAAAAATCCGCCCACATGTGGTCGAAATACTCTTCGCGCAGCCGTTCAAGACGGATCTCAAACGGATCCTCGACCACCACGATAGGGGCTTCAACCATGCGGTCGCGCAGGCACTCCGGCAGGTGGTTGGAGCCAATCATCCGGCCTTCGTCTTCCAGCACCCAGCGTGCGGCGTCTTTTTTCAGGAGCTCAGCCGCAAGGTGATTTTCAAAGCTGGCCTGGGAAAGCTGCGGCGTGAGCGTGCGGCCAAACGACGAACCGCGATGGTGCGCCAGCCCTTCCAGATCGATACCCTGCGCGTGCTGCTTCACCAGCAGGGTTTTACCGTTCCCGGTACAGCCGCCAATAAGCACCATCGGCTTTTGCGACTGCTCAATGGTCACCTGAATCGCCGTCTGGCGCAGGGCCTTATAGCCGCCGCGGATCAGCGGGTAGTCGATACCCGCCTCTTTCAGCCAGGCCTGCGAGATATGCGAGCGCTGGCCGCCGCGCGCGCAGCAGAGAAAGCCCTCAGGATGGGCAAGGCTGGCTTCCCGCCAGGCGTTGATGCGTGCTTCACGCGTGTCGCCGTTCACCAGGCGATGGCCGAGCGCCAGCGCGGCCTCGGGGCCCTGGCGTTTATAGCAGGTGCCGACGGCCGCGCGCTCGTCGTCGTTCATTAAAGGCAGGTTGATCGCCGCAGGCATCGCGCCCTGGGCAAATTCGATCGGCGCGCGAACGTCGATTAAAGGGGTATCAGACGCGAGGATCGCGCGATAGTCCGTTCCATCGTTCATGGTTATTCCAGAAGAAAACTCAGCAGCAATGGGCGGGGATTTTACGCCGGGGAAGGGGAAGGTCAACTCCCCGGCGCAGATGTCTTACTTGAGCTTTGACTGTGCCCAGACAATACCGCTCGCGTATTCCGGCGGCAGGAGAGGGATCATGGCTTCCAGGGTGGCGCTCAGGCGGCCCGTGTCGCTGTCGTTCAGGTTCAGGTGACCGACCTTACGACCCTCGCGAACCTCTTTGTCATACCAGTGCAGATGCACGAGCGGCAGCTTCAGCCAGTCGTAGTTCAGATCGGTGCCGATCAGGTTGATCATCACCGACGGGCTATTGACCACCGGCTGCGGCAGCGGCAGGTTGGTGATGGCGCGCAGGTGCAGTTCGAACTGGCTGATGGACGCGCCATTTTGCGTCCAGTGGCCGCTGTTGTGCACGCGCGGTGCCAGCTCGTTGATTAGCAGACCAGACGGCGTCACAAAACACTCCATCGCCATGACGCCCACGTAGCCCAGCTCGTGCATGATGGCAGAGAGCATCTCTTCCGCCTGCGCCTGCTGGTCAGCATTGGCGTGCGGGAAGGCGACGCTGGTGCGCAGAATGCCGTCCTGATGCAGGTTATGCGTCAGCGGATAAAACACCGTGCGGCCGTCATGCCCGCGCGCGCCAACCAGCGAGACTTCACCGCTGAAGTTAATGCCCTGCTCAACGATGCATTCGCCGTAGCAGTCGTCCGGCAGCTCGGCGGTGTCGTTTGCGCGCAGGCGCCACTGGCCGCGGCCATCGTAGCCGCCCACGCGGCGCTTCACAATCGCCAGCTCGCCCAGCATGGCGAAGACGTCGTTCCACTCGCTTTTATCGGACAGGAGCTGCCACGGTGCGGTCGGCAGACCGAGCTTGTCGAACAGCTGCTTTTGCGTCAGACGGTCGGCAATGATTGGGAACACGTCGCGGTTAACAAAGGCGTTGTGAAGCGCCAGCTCGCGGGTCAGAGCGGTCTCCGGCCAGCGTTCGATCTCGGCGGTGATCACGCTCTGGTGGAATGGGACGGCTTCCGGCTCGGCGTCCAGCCCGACGGGCCAGACGGCAATCCCCAGCGGTTCACCGGCCTGACGCAGCATTCGGCCTAACTGGCCATTACCGAGGACGCAAACCTGCTTCATGCCGCACCCCGCGGGTCTGGATTGTCCAGCACTTCGTCGGTCTGGGCTTTACGCCACTCTGCCAGACGCTGATGCAACGCTTTATCGTGTGTCGCCAGGATCTGCGCAGCCAGCAGGGCGGCATTGGCGGCACCCGCTTTGCCAATAGCCAGCGTGCCGACAGGAATACCGCGCGGCATCTGGACGATAGAGTAGAGGCTATCCACACCGCTTAACGCGGCGCTTTGTACCGGGACGCCCAGAACCGGTACCAGGGTTTTGGCGGCAATCATGCCCGGCAGATGTGCTGCGCCGCCCGCGCCGGCAATGATCACCTCATAACCGTTCTCTTCGGCGCTTTCTGCGAAGCTGAACAGTTTGTCAGGCGTACGGTGCGCGGAGACCACTTCAACGTGGTGCGGAACATTCAGGATTTCAAAGATTTCGGCGGCGAACTGCATGGTAGCCCAGTCGCTTTTGGACCCCATCACGATGGCGACACGCGCCGGATTATTGCGGGAAGACATGCGTCTTAAAACTCCTGTGGTGCGAAACACACTGCTTTCGAGGGCACAGAGAATAGCATGTTATACGGGCAAGGAAAACGGTTGCGCGGTTAAATCTTGAGCCGTTGTTGCCGTCAATTCATAACAAAACAGACCGCATTCTGGCGGTCTGTTTTAGTCGATGGGCAATCATTATTTCGTCAGTTCTGCGGTCATATAGACGCGGTTGTCGACCTTCGCGCTGGTGATTTTGTAAGACGCACCCTGTTCAGCAGCCTGTGCAGCGATTTTCGCTTCTGCGCGGTCAAGAGTAGAGGCAGTTGCGCTCACGCTTTGAGCGAAAGAACCGAAAGAAGCCAGAGAAAGAGCAGCAACTGCAACGAAATTTTTGATGGATTTCATGGTCGTATTCCTTAAGTATTTTGTCTGGGATAGGGCGTTTTGCCCTGATGTGATAAATAGTAGACCGACCACGGACTGATTAAAATCGAAACAATTTGCCGATATTGTTCAAAAAAACAGAATGATTTTTGAGGGGTTAAAACGGGAAAGCGATCAGCTCGACGCCCTCTGGCGTGACTTTGACCATGGAGCCTTCGGTGTGCCAGGCACCCAACACCACGCGATGGGCCGGTTCGCCGTTGGCGATAAGGGAATGGACGTCTGGACGATGGGTATGACCGTGTATCAACCACTGAACGCCATGCTTTTCCATCACGCTCACCACGGCCTGGGGATTCACGTCCATGATGGTCATGGATTTGCTGCTGTTGGCGGCTTTGCTGCCTGCGCGCATTCTGGCGGCGATACGGTTGCGGATAAACAGCGGCAGGGCAAGGAACACCTTCTGGATCCACGGGGTGTGGACCTTGGCGCGAAACGCCAGGTAGCCGGTATCGTCGGTGCAGAGCGTGTCGCCGTGCATGATCAGGACCTTGCGACCATAGAGGTCCAGCACCTGCTCTTCCGGCAGCAGCGTCATGCCGCTTTCGCGGGCGTAGCGCTTGCCGATCAGAAAATCACGGTTGCCGTGAATGAAGTAGCAGGGGACGCCGGAATCTACCAGCGCGTGAAGGGCGGCTGCCATTTCACTGTGCAGCGGGTTAGGGTCGTCGTCGCCAATCCAGGCTTCAAACAGGTCGCCCAGGATGTACAGCGCATCGGCGCTTTTCGCTTCACCGCGTAAAAAACGCAGAAAACCGGCGGTAATCGCCGGTTCTTCTGTTTGCAGATGCAGATCTGCAATAAAGAGTGTCGCCACCAATTACTCGCTGACGGTCACGCTTGTAATCACAACGTCTTCTTTAGGAACGTCCTGGTGCATACCGCTGCGGCCAGTAGCGACGGCTTTGATCTTGTCAACCACGTCCATACCTTCAACCACTTCTGCGAATACGCAGTAGCCCCAACCCTGCAGGCTTTCGCCGGAGAAGTTCAGGAAGTCGTTGTCAGCCACGTTAATGAAGAACTGCGCGGTAGCAGAGTGAGGTGCCTGAGTACGCGCCATCGCCAGCGTGCCGCGGGTGTTTTTCAGGCCGTTGTTCGCTTCGTTTTTGATCGCTTCTTTGGTGGCTTTCTGGTTCATGCCAGGTTCGAAACCGCCGCCCTGGATCATAAAACCGTTGATCACGCGGTGGAAAATGGTGTTGTTGTAGAAACCTTCGCGGCAGTAGTCCAGGAAGTTTTTAACTGTTTCAGGCGCTTTGTCATCAAAGGTTTTGATTACGATATCGCCATGATTAGTGTGGAAAGTAACCATTTTTGCATCCTGTTCCGTTATTGTGGTACGTCGACCCGCCTTCGGGTCATCTATAGGGGCTTGTTATAGCATAACCACAGGATGCGATCACCTTGCATTGTGTGCTGCTTCGGGTTTGAATTACGGGTAGAATAGCCGGTTTTCAACCACACACGTGTTTACATGGAATCTTCGATGTTAAAAATCTTTAATACAATGACGCGCCAAAAAGAGGAATTTAAACCTATCCATGCCGGGGAAGTTGGCATGTACGTGTGTGGTATTACGGTTTACGATCTCTGTCACATTGGCCATGGCCGTACCTTTGTCGCCTTCGACGTGGTGTCTCGCTACCTGCGTTTTCTGGGGTACAACCTGAAATACGTGCGCAACATCACCGACATCGACGATAAGATCATCAAGCGCGCCAATGAAAACGGCGAAAGCTTTGTCGCGCTGGTGGATCGCATGATCGCTGAGATGCACAAAGACTTCGACGCCCTGAATATTCTGCGTCCGGACAGCGAGCCGCGCGCGACCCACCATATTCACGAAATCATCGAGATCACCGAAAAGCTGATCGCCCGCGGTCATGCCTACGTTGCGGACAACGGCGACGTCATGTTCTCCGTGCCGACGGACCCCACCTACGGTGCGCTTTCCCGTCAGGATCTGGACCAGCTCCAGGCCGGTGCCCGCGTTGACGTGGTTGACGTGAAGCGTAACCCGATGGACTTCGTGCTGTGGAAGATGTCCAAAGAGGGTGAACCAAGCTGGCCATCCCCGTGGGGCGATGGCCGTCCGGGCTGGCACATTGAATGTTCCGCGATGAACTGCAAACAGCTGGGCAAGCACTTCGACATTCACGGCGGCGGCTCGGACCTGATGTTCCCGCACCACGAAAACGAAATTGCGCAGTCTACCTGCGCCCACGGCGGCGAGTACGTGAACTACTGGATGCACTCCGGGATGGTAATGGTTGACCGCGAGAAGATGTCGAAATCGCTGGGTAACTTCTTCACCGTGCGTGACGTGCTGAAGTACTACGACGCGGAAACCGTGCGCTACTTCCTGATGTCCGGCCACTATCGCAGCCAGCTGAACTACAGCGAAGAGAACCTGAAACAGGCGCGCTCGGCGCTGGAGCGCCTGTATACCGCGCTGCGCGGTACCGACAGGTCTGTTCCTGCGGCAGGCGGCGAAGCGTTCGAAGCTCGCTTCGTTGAGGTGATGAACGACGACTTCAATACCCCGGAAGCCTACTCCGTGCTGTTCGACATGGCGCGCGAAGTGAACCGCCTGAAGTCAGAAGATATGGCGGCCGCGAATGCGCTGGCATCTCATCTGCGTAAGCTCTCTTCCGTTCTCGGCCTGCTGGAGCAGGATCCGGACGCGTTCCTGCAGAGCGGTGCGCAGGCGGATGACGGTGAAGTGGCGGAAATTGAAGCGTTGATCAAAGCGCGTCTGGAAGCGCGTCAGGCGAAAGACTGGGCGGCGGCAGATGCGGCGCGCAACCGTCTGACCGAGATGGGCATAATCCTCGAAGACGGCCCGCAGGGAACGACCTGGCGCCGTAAGTAAGTCTGGTGCGCGCTGATGCCCTCACCCCAGCCCTCTCCCACAGGGAGAGGGTGCAAACACTAAAAACGGCAACTTGAGTTGCCGTTTTGCTTTTACCTCCGCCTCCACCACAACATCCCCATCAGTACGATCCCCGGCAGCCACACCCACAGCAGCTCTGAAATAATCACCTGATGCCCGTACGGCGTGGTATAGCGCGACAGCGCAAACGGCGCGACCTTAATCACCTGCCACGGCGCAAAGAAGCGTTCATCTGACCACGGCCACAGCCAGCCGACGCCTTTCCCGCCCGTGGTAATCGAATCCAGCAGGCTGTGCGACAGCAGTGACACGGTTAAAAACAGCCAGCACCGCATCAGGCTGGTCCTGAACCATCGTCGTCCAGTCAGCACGCAAAGTATCGGCACTACAAAGGCAAACAGCAGGGAGTGGGTAAAGCCGCGGTGGCCGAAAACATTGCCGTACGCGACACCAAACTTAAATGCCAGCACGTCGGCATCCGGAAGCATGGCGAGGATAATCCCGGCAAACAGCAGGCGGGGAGGAATCACTTTGGTTCCCAGGCCTAAGCCCAGGCAAAGCGGAACAGCAGCGTGCGTAATAACGGTAGGCATTGTAATTATCCATGGCAAATCATGGAAATATAGCAGTCATCCCGCGCTAAAAAACCTGTGCGAAATTCTGAATTTACGCCGACTCGCGAGCGATAAGCTGTCCGGAAAGCGTAATACGCTGGGTTTGCAGCGTCGGCTCCTTCAGCGTGCGAATAATCAGCCCGGCCGCCTGACGCCCCGTCTCTTCGCTGGCGGACGAGACGTAGGTAAACGAGGGTGAGGTGAGGTTAACGTGGAGCATATCTTCGAAACCGACCAGCGCGACCTGCTGCGTCAGAAAGACATCTTTACCCACCGTACGCCCGACCTGATGAATACCGGAAATGGAGCCAATCATGGCATCCGGCGAGTGGCAGAGCAGGGCGGTGATGGTGTTGTTTTTTTCCAGCAGCTGGCGGGTGGCGAAACCCGCGGCCAGCGTGTCATCGCTGCAGGCCGGGGAGTATTCATCGCGCCAGACCAGCCCGTTTTGCGCCATCGCGCTGCGAAAACCGAGCAGGCGCTGCTCGCGGATAAGGCAGCCTTCGCGTCCGCCAATGTAGGCAATATTGCGATGGCCGCGCTCGATAAGATAACGCACCGCCAGATTTGCCGCCTGACGGTTGTCGCGCATCACCAGATTGCATTTTTCATCCAGCAGCGACTGCGAGACCACCACCAGCGGCAGCGGGCAGCGGCGAATCTGTTCCGGCAGGGTAGACGTGCGGGTATCCGAGGCCAGATAGATAACTCCGGCGACGCCCTGCTGCTTAAACGACAGCAGGCAGCGCTCAAGATGGTCATGGTCGTTCTGGGGCTGACCGAGAAAAACCATATACCCCTGTTTTTCGAGATCCTGAACGATGCTCGCCATCACCTTGATGGAGAAACTGTCGCTAAAGTCACGGAGGATCAGGCCAATCAGATTGGACGTATTGGCGCGGAGGTTGGCAGCGGCAACGTTATGAACATAGCCCAGCGTATTGATGGCAGCGTTGACCTTCTCGATCGTTGCCTCTGAGATTTTCCCTTTCTGGCGCAGCACCAGCGAGACGGTTGATACCGACACGCCCGCGTGCTTTGCGACATCAATAATGCTGACTTTCTTCAAAACCGCTCCCTGAAATTTACCGATTATCAGCCAGATAAAACACGTCTCCCAGCGTACAGGAGACGTGTCGTTCAGGCATCTTATTATTTGCCGATCATGGTGGACATGGTCTGGGCGATAAACTGTGCTCTGGCACCGAAAATCACCTGAATACCGTTGTCGCCGACAAACACCACGCCGCGCGCGCCGAGTCCGTTCAGACCGTCTTTATCCACCACCTCGCTTTTTGTCACTTCCAGGCGAAGACGGGTGATACAGGCGCCGACGGAGTCGATGTTATGCGCCCCGCCCAGCAGGGAGATGATCTCTGTCGCGAGTTCGGAATCCGATTTCTCATCCGCGTTAGCGGTCACTTCAGTGCGGCCCGGCGTTTTCACGTCGAAACGACGGATCACAAAGCGGAACGTGAAGTAATAAATCAGGCCCATTGGAATGCCGATGATAATGGCGCTCAGGAAGTGGGTCTGGTAGCCGTTAAAGGACGGCAGGATCCCGAATGAAAGATAGTCGATAAAGCCCGCGGAGAACGACTTGGCGATATGCGCATGCAGCAGGTACATGGTCATGTAGGCCAGGCCCGCCATGATGGCGTTAAAGACGTACAGGATCGGCGCCACGAAGATAAAGGTAAACTCAACCGGTTCGGTGATCCCCGTCAGGAAGCAGGTCAGCGCCGCGGAGAACAGAATACCGGCCGCGATTTTTTTATTCTTCGTATGGGCTTCGTGATACATCGCCAGGCATGCCGCAGGCAGCGCAAACAGCATCAGCGGGAATTCACCCTGCATAAACTTACCAGCGTTCTGGTAGGTGTCGCTGCTGAAGGATTTCACCCCTTCTTCCAGCATCTTGAACCAGATGGTCTGGTCGCCGTGGATCACCTGGCCTGCCTGGGTGGTGTAATCCCCAAACGAATACCAGAAGGACGGATACCAGATATGGTGCAGACCGAGCGGGATCAGCGCGCGCTCTACCAGACCGAAGATAAAGGTCGACGCCGCCTGATTATCACCGTTCACCACCACGGAGAGCGCGTCGATACCGGCCTGAATATGCTGCCAGACGTATGGCAGCAGCAGCCCCATCAGGAACGAGAGGAACGCCGTTGCAATCGCCACGAAGCGCTTGCCGGAGAAGAAGCCCAGGAATTCCGGAAGCTGCATGGTGTGGAAGCGGTTATAGCACCAGGCCGCGAGAATACCGCAGATCAGGCCGCCGAAGACGCCCATCTGCAGCGTCGGAATGCCCACCACCATGGCGTATTTCCCGCCCTGAGAGGCCATTTCCGGCGTGATGCTCAGCACGGTGCTGATGGTGATATTCGTGACAAACACCGATACCGCCGCAGACAGCGCCGCGATGCCGGATTCTGACGCCAGACCCACGGCGGAGCCAATGGCAAACAGCATCGGCAGGTTATCAAAAATAACCCCGCCCGCGTTCATCATCAGCGGCAGATGGAACTTATCGCCGAAGGCCAGCAGCAGGCCCGCAGCGGGAAGCAGTGAAATTGGCAGCATTAAGGCGCGACCAATCATCGATAACTTAGACAGCGATTTAACAAACCCTGATATCAGACTCATGCTGATTTCCCCCGAGTAGCGCTTTTTTTGCGCTGTTATTGTAAGTAGAACGTTTTAGTAGAACGTTCTACTTATCGTGGGCAAAGAGTGAAAAACGCGCAACTGAATTTTCACTTTTCAACAGATGAAATAGTGATTATTTGAAGTGGATCGATAAATAACCGCGATGGGAGTGAGGGGATTTTAAATCCCCTCTCCCTGTGGGAGAGGGTTAGGGTGAGGGCATCAAACGGCTCAGGCCGTAACGGTTACGCTCTGTCCTTCAAAGCTCACGGTCTGACCCGCGACAATCTTGCAGCGCTTGCGCGTTTCTACCACGCCGTCGACTTTTACCAGCCCGTCGGCGATAACGATTTTCGCCTGTGCGCCGCTTTCGCTCCAGCCTTCCAGCTTGAGCAGGTCGCACAGCTCAACGTGCGGGTGTTTACCTAATGAAAAAGTCGCCATCTTACGCGTCCTCTACGTCGTGATATTCTTCGCACGCCTGCAGCGTATTCTGAATCAGCGTTGCTACGGTCATCGGGCCTACGCCGCCCGGTACTGGGGTAATGTAAGACGCGCGCGCGGCGGCATCTTCATACACCACGTCGCCGACCACTTTGCCGTTTTCCAGACGGTTAATTCCGACGTCCACGACAATCGCACCCTCTTTAATCCACTCGCCAGGAATAAAGCCTGGCTTGCCGACCGCGACGATCAGCAGATCGGCGTTCTCAACGTGGTGGCGCAGGTTTTTGGTGAAGCGGTGGGTGACGGTGGTGGTGCAGCCGGCCAGCAGCAGCTCCATGCTCATCGGACGGCCCACGATGTTGGACGCGCCGATGACCACGGCATTCAGACCGTAGGTGTCGATATTATAACGCTCAAGCAGCGTCACGATACCGCGTGGCGTGCAAGGACGCAGACGCGGCGCACGCTGGCACAGGCGGCCAACGTTGTACGGGTGGAAACCGTCCACGTCTTTATCCGGTGCGATACGCTCCAGCACCTTCACGTTGTCGATACCAGCGGGTAGCGGCAGCTGAACCAGAATACCGTCGATTTCTTTATCGGCGTTCAGGGTGTCAATAAGTTCCAGCAGTTCTGCTTCGCTGGTGGTTTCCGGCAAATCGTAAGAGCGGGAGACGAAGCCCACCTCTTCACACGCTTTGCGCTTGCTGCCGACATAAATTTGCGATGCCGGGTTGCTGCCAACCAGCACAACGGCCAGCCCGGGGGCGCGTTTTCCGGCAGCTTTACGCGCCTTCACTTTTTCCGCGACCTCAGAGCGCACCTGCTGCGCAATCGTTTTACCGTCAATAATCTTTGCTGCCATCAGAGAGAAGATTCCGTCTGTAACGTTTGAAAGGGGGGATGGCGTGTATTTTGTCAGAAGCGAGCGTCGCTGTCAGTCACCCTTTACGCGTTTTTATCAGCGTGACGCAAAAACCCTTCTTAAGGGATGGTCAATTTCTTAGGCGGGATTAGGATGTGACCTGGCGAAATGGCAGCGTTTTGACATATTTAAAAACCGTGTACTGAGCTACTTTGTCTCCTCCGAAATAAGCTTTCAATTCATCAATTGAACGTATTTCTTATTCCCGATTATTCGCGGGAAGGGTTATTTACATTTTAAAGGAATAGACATGAAACTCAGCAACATTGCTTCTACTGTTATTGCAACTTTGGCCCTGGTTGCGGGTGCCGCAAATGCAGCGGATCCTGCTGCGCCGGTTTCCGTAAATGGCGGTACCGTACATTTTAAAGGTGAGCTGGTTAATGCTGCTTGTTCAGTAAATACTGATTCTTCCGAGCAGACCGTTAATCTGGGTCAGTATCGTACCGCGAAATTCACCAAAGTGGGCGACACCACCTCTAATATCCCATTCAACATTGAACTGAACGATTGCGATCCGCTGGTTGCCAAAACTGCAGCCGTTGCGTTCACCGGTCAGATCGACCCAACCGACAAAACCCTGCTGGCCGTCACCTCCGGTAACAACGACAACACCGCGAAAGGCGTGGGTATCGAGATCCTCGACAGCAAATCCAGCGTTCTGACCCCAGACGGCGCGACCTTCTCTGCTGCGCAGACGCTGATCGAAGGGACCAACACCCTGAAGTTCACCGCGCGTTACAAATCAACGGCTGCCACCACTGAGCCAGGCCAGGCGAACGCTGACGCCACCTTCGTAATGAAATACGAATAATTCCTCCGCACAGGGATGTTCAGGCCTCAGGGACGAGGCCCGTCATACGCTAATGCCAGGAACGAAGGATGACAAGGACTGGAACACTACTGCTGTTAACCCTTGCGATGGCTTGCCCGGCATCGGCGCATACCGTGGTGATCGAAGGCGGCAAGGTTCATCTCAGAGGTGAACTGGTGAACGGCGGCTGCGCCGTGGCGCCCGACAGCCAGAATATGCGCATCGACATGGGCCAGTACCGAACCAATTCATTTTCCGGTGTGGGCAGTTTTTCCACGGTGAATGTGCCTTTCACCGTACGGCTGCTGGACTGCAGCGTTGATGTTTCGCGCACCGTGGGGATCCAGTTTCAGGGCGTCACGCCCGCAGAGGATCCGCAGGTCTTTCTGGCGACATCGCGGCCGGGTGAAACACCTGTCAGCAGCGGCGTCGGGCTGGCGCTCTTTGACGAACAGCAACGTCAGATAATCCCAAACGCTACGGCCGTCAGCTGGCTGCCTGTCGATACCCGCGAGCTCGCGTTCCATTTTAGCGCCCGCTATCGGGCTATTTCCGAACATCTCGAGCCAGGCAAAATTCAGTCGGATGTCTGGTTTACGTTGATTTATCCATAACACCTGCGAACACATTATTAAAGGTACGGTTGTGATGAATACCCTAATTAAACCAGGACTTTTTTTATCGTTTATTTTGATGATGGTTTCTGCATGCGCAAATGCATCCGGCGGTATTGCACTGGGGGCCACGCGCGTTATTTATCCGGCAGAGGCGAAGCAAATGTCGCTGGCGATCACCAACAGCAACAAACAGGAACGTTATTTAATTAACGCGTGGATCGAAAATGCAAGCGGGCAAAAAGAAAAAACGTTTGCAGTCACTCCGCCCCTGTTTGTTAGCGAGCCGAACAGCGAAAACACGCTGCGTATTATTTACGCCGGGCCGGCGCTGCCTGCCGATCGCGAATCGCTCTTTTACATGAACGTGAAGGCGATCCCGTCGGTGAACAAAGCGAAAACGGAAAACAATAACGTGCTGCAGCTGGCTATCCTTTCACGCATCAAGCTGTTTGTGCGCCCGAACAACCTGGCGATGCAGCCGGAAGAGGCGCTTTCCCAGCTGCGGTTTGAGCGCACGGGGGCTTTGTTGAATAAATCAGATTTCGGGTAAGTCTCCCCCGTAGCGGGTTGTGTTTTCAGGCAATACGCACGCTTTCAGGCATACCTGCTTTCGTCA
>NZ_CDRQYH010000006.1:0-100397 GCF_977039595.1 Enterobacter sp. | reverse complement strand
AGACGGCAGGAATGCATAGCGCGGGCCGCCCGCCGTAGACGCCTGATTGCTCAGGGCCTCTACATCGACGAAATGGAGTCAGTGCTATGAAAGCATGGTCACTCGAAGAACTGGCGCTGCTGTGGCGACACTCAAACGCTGAGGTCGCAGCAATGACCGGGCGCAGCATCAAAGAGGTTGGAGATCGTCGCCTGCAGGCAAATCTGGAGCGCAACGGGTGGGATAAGCATAACCCCGAAGCGGTGACTAAGTGGGAGGCGGCATGACCGATTTTGGAGGATCGACGACGCCACAAGATGAAAAGGACTGCTGGCAGACACCGCTGTGGGTATTCGATGCACTGGATATGGAGTTTGGTTTCTGGCTGGACGCCGCCTCCAGTGAGCGTAACGCACTGTGCGCTAATTTCCTAACCGAGCGGGATGATTCTCTGAGTCGAGAATGGAACTCGTACGGCGCAATCTGGTGTAACCCGCCCTATTCCGATATCTCGCCATGGGTAGAGAAAGCCGCTGAGCAATGCATGGCGCAGAGACAGCCTGTCGTGATGCTTCTCCCCGCCGACATATCTACCGGATGGTTCAGCGCGGCAATGCAGACAGCTGACGAATTACGGCTCATCACCGACGGGCGCATTCAGTTTGTTCCGGTAACGGATGGCGGCAAGCGCAAAAGCAATCCAAAGGGGTCAGTTCTATTTATCTGGCGTCCGTTCACCAAACCGCGACACATCATCACATCTGTTTCGCTGGCAGAACTGAGGCGGATCGGAGCAAGGGAGGTAGCATGAAGATTTACATAGCCGGGCCGATGAGCGGCCTACCTAATTTTAACCGTGCCGCTTTTAACCATGCGCATTTTCATCTCTGGTCGAAAGGCCATATTGTTCTGAATCCCGCCCGTCTACCAGATGGATTAACCCAGGCCGAGTACATGGACATCTGCCTATCAATGCTTCGCTGTGCTGATGCTATCTACATGCTTGAAGGCTGGGAGCACTCCGCTGGTGCCCGAGCGGAGAATGCCCTGGCCGAGAAGCTGGAAATGGAAATTATCTTCCAGGAAGAGGAGAGTGCGGCATGAACAGAGCCTCACCCGTTGATTTGAGGAAGAGCCTCGAAATCGCCAACAACCTCGCACACATCGGGATCCGCTTTGTGCCGATCCCGGTGGCGACAGAAGAAGAATTCCAGAAACTGGCCGCCGAGCTATCGCGACGGCTTGAGCACATGGCAGTCGAAGCCGAGAAGAATGAAGGCGGTGCA
Organism: Enterobacter sp.; assembly: GCF_977039595.1. Classification (NCBI taxonomy): domain Bacteria; kingdom Pseudomonadati; phylum Pseudomonadota; class Gammaproteobacteria; order Enterobacterales; family Enterobacteriaceae; genus Enterobacter; species Enterobacter sp. The sequence continues at coordinate 99,132 of NZ_CDRQYH010000006.1, read as the reverse complement.
GCATGAAAGCACTAATCACCAGGTCGCTATCGCGGCCTTTTTTATTGCTGGCGTTCACCTTCAACCGAATTAACCGACAGTTCCGGGAGCATTGACCATGGCCGATATCATCGATACCGCAGCAGAGATTGAAGAGCTTCAGCGTAACGCTGCCCTTTCCGCTCACCGAGTAAACCGCAACGCTGTATCAGCTGAGCGTTGTGAAGAATGCGATGAACAAATCCCCGAGCCGCGACGCGCTGCCGTTCCGGGCTGCCAGACGTGCGCCAGTTGCCAGGAAGAGATCGAATTGAGGAATAAGCAGAGGGGTATCCAGTGAAAGAGCGCGGAATGATTTTTAATGAGTATCAGGTGCGCGCCTTGCTTGATGGCAGCATGACGCAGGTTCGGCGCCCTATCAAATGGCGTCAGACTCGGGCTACTGAAATTGCAGAGCGCGACGACGGAAGCATGTGGCCATGGAGCGAAGATGCGGAGCACGTGTGCGATTACTGGCATCCATGTCCATTTGGTGCAGTTGGCGATGCGATTTATGTCAGAGAGTCATTTTCACGGCTCGACGCATTTAACTTCTTTGATCCAGCAGTTCCTCAAGAAGTCCCGGACTTCTGGTATTGGGCCGATGGTGAGCCAGAATGGGGAGAATGGACACGTCCACAATCTGGCGCAGTAATGCCTCGCGCCGCCAGCCGAATCACCCTAGAGATAACCGGCATCCGAGTCGAGAAACTTCAGACAGCTAATGAATCACACTTGCTGAATGACCTTGGCGACATGCTTGAACACTGCGAAACCGTAGCTGGACGAGCCTTCAACCATGCCGAGCATTATGCGATCGCTGGCGTTCCGGTAGGGCTGTGTCCAGAAATGCACGGCTTTAAAGCGTGGTGGGATAAGGCCAATGGCGAAGGTAGCTTCGACTCCAACCCCTGGGTCTGGGTAATCGAATTTAAGGTGGTGCCCAATGTTCAGGATAATCCAGCCTAATACCTGGTACGCCGACCTCCACGGCGCGCCCTGCAAAATCCTCCGCGCTACCCACGAAATGATCCACTACATCCGCAACGGTCGCACCTGCATCGCCAGCATGGGCCGCTTTCAACATGAATTCGAGCCGCTGACCAAAGCACAGGCCACGCGGATCGCCGAAGAAATCGAAACAGCAGAACACCTGAAGAAGCTGCGTGCCCAGCGCGCGGCATGAGGAGAGAGCGTGAAACCTTACGAATCGAAGAAATCGCAGTTCACCAGAAACCTGATCCGGCGGCGCCACGCTGAATGGTCAGAAAAAACCTTCGGCAATGTCGGCCCCATCGGACCTCTGAAGCACCTTTCGAAAGAGGCGCTGGAAGCTGCAGCCGATCCTGGCGACCTCAGTGAATGGGCTGATATGCAGTTCCTGCTGTGGGACGCGCAGCGGCGCGCCGGTATCACCGATGAGCAAATCACTGCGGCGCTGGAAGAAAAGCTAAAGGTGAATATGGCGCGCCAGTGGCCGGAGCCGAAAGACGGCGAGCCGCGACTTCATATAAAACCATGACGCAACTGATAGCCAGTTATGAGCTGGCTATTGGGTGCGAATGCACTGCAACGTAATCCCTTTTGCCCGGCCCCGCGCCGGGTTCTTTTTTGCCTGGAGACACCAATGAGCGACACCAGCCTGATTCCTGAAAAAGAAGTGATGAACAAGCTTGGGGTTTCATCACGCCAGACAATCTGGAACTACACCAACCGGCACGGGTTTCCGAAGCCAGTCAGGACCCACCCAAAAGCGTACCTGCGGGAAGCTGTTGATGGATGGATCCTCAATGGCGGCGTTAACCAGAAATGTTCCTGATGTGCCAGAACAGCTTATCAGCGTGAAGCTCATACGCTTTGCGCTGAGCCTCTATCCAGTCGTGTTTGTTGTACACGGCCATTACCCCGCCAAGTTCATGTCCGAGCATCCTCTCAGTCACATGGGGCTCGACATCCATTTCAGACAGCCTTGTTACCAGCGTCCTCCTGAAATCGTGGGTTCGCCAGTATCCAAGGTCCATCCCTCCCCTTATTCGATTTACGAACCGGTTAGCGGCAGCGATGCTGATCGGTTCGTTTATATCTTCCCCGGGGAAAAGCACATCATTGTAAGTTGTCATGGCCTTTTCGAGGAAAGGCATAATCTGTTCGAAGATGGGCCGCCGGATGACGTTGCCCATTTTGCTGTGCTCTTTTGGCACAGTCCAGACGTTGTCTAGCAGGTCAAATTCGGTCTTGGTTGCCAGCCTGAGCTCTGAGAGCCTCGCCCCCCACAGCATCAGCATCTGGTGAAGAAGCTTGTTTGAGGTAGACGCCCGGCTTCTTTCAATAGCCATCCAAATCTGAGCCAGCTCGTTATATGACAAAACGCGGTCGCCCACAGCAGCACGGGAGCCAAAGTCTCTTGGCTGGATGCTCATAATTGCGCAGCTATCTATCACCTGACGCCGCATGCACCAGCTTATCGCCGATCTAAGCTGGCTGAGCACCTGACGCGCGCGGCGGGGATTATCCCTTTCCTCTTCGGTGAGGAGATCAACCCATTGCTTAACGGTGATTGAGGATGCTGGCCTGTTTGGGAATGCATCATGCATCCGCTTCATAACCGTTGAGCGGTATAGTGCCTGGGTCTTTTCCCTGAGTGTTGTAGAGACGTAATTTTCGAACCAGTAGTCGAGGCACTGAGCGACCGTCAGGGAGTTCTGCGTTTTCTCTTCAAAGTAGGAGCGCGGATCTGTGCCGGAGAAATAAAGGTTTCGTAAATCAGACGTGATCTGCCTGGCATCCTTTAACGACACCGACGGGTAGCGGCCAATTCCAAGACGATGAGGTTTACCATGCCAGCGATACCGGTACTGGAACTGGATGACCCCCTTTGGAGAAATGCGCACGCTGAGGCCATCAGCATCAGCCACTTCTTGTGGGCCCGAATATGGTTTACCATGAATGGTACGCAGTTTTGTGTCGCTGATAGCCATAAATAATATTTGGTACGCTCAGAAATAGTGGTTTGGTACACTTCTGGTACGCAATATCACATGGACATCTAGATACAGTAAACAACTATATTTAACGTTCGTGGACAAACTCAGGTGAGAAAATGGTTGTTTTTCGAGTGATAACAGGCAGTTAATTAACTATTGTGGACAATCTTAAACAATGGCAGACACAGATAATCAACCTACCTTCCTCTTCCACGACTACGAAACCTTTGGCACTCACCCGGCGCTGGACCGACCGGCGCAGTTTGCCGCCATCCGTACCGACGACGAATTCAACATTATTGGCGAGCCCGAGGTCTTTTACTGCAAACCGGCTGATGACTACCTGCCGCAGCCCGGCGCGGTCATGGTTACCGGCATCACCCCGCAGGAAGCGCGGGAGAAAGGCGTTAACGAGGCAGAGTTCGCCCGACGCATTCACGATCTCTTTACCGTTCCCAATACCTGCGTGGTTGGTTACAACAACATCCGCTTCGATGACGAAGTGACGCGCAATATCTTCTATCGCAACTTCTACGATCCCTATGCCTGGAGCTGGCAGAACCGCAATTCACGCTGGGATTTGCTCGACATCATGCGCGCCTGCTACGCCCTGCGTCCTGAAGGCATTAACTGGCCGGAAAATGAGGAAGGGCTGACCAGCTTCCGGCTGGAACACCTGACGCGCGCCAACGGTATCGAGCACAGCAACGCCCACGACGCGATGGCGGACGTCTATGCCACCATTGCCATGGCGAAGCTGGTGAAAAGCGCACAGCCCCGGTTGTTCGAGTATCTGCTGAGCCACCGCAGTAAACAGAAATTGATCACGCTGATTGATGTACCGCAGATGAAGCCGCTGGTGCATATTTCCGGCATGTTTGGCGCATGGCGCGGCAATACCAGCTGGGTTGCGCCGCTGGCGTGGCATCCGGACAACCGTAATGCGGTCATCATGGTGGACCTGGCGGGCGATATTTCACCCCTGCTGGAGCTCGACAGCGATACCCTGCGCGAACGTTTGTACACGCCAAAAAATGAACTCGGCGATCTGCCCGCGGTGCCGGTCAAACTGGTGCACATAAATAAATGTCCGGTACTCGCTCAGGCGAACACGCTGCGCCCGGAAGATGCAGACAGGCTGGGCATCAACCGTCAGCACTGCCTCGATAACCTGAAAGTGCTGCGCGAAAACCCGCAGGTGCGCGAGAAATTGGTTGCTATCTTTGCCGAGGCGGAGCCATTCGTGCCGTCTGAAAACGTGGATGCCCAGCTCTATAACGGCTTCTTCAGCGATGCCGATCGCGCGGCCATGAATATCGTTCTGCAAACCGAGCCGCGTAACTTACCGGCGCTTGATATCACCTTCGCCGATAAGCGCATCGAAAAGCTGATGTTTAATTACCGCGCGCGTAACTACCCCGGCACGCTGGATGAAGCCGAGCAGGAACGCTGGCTGCAGCACCGTCGCAACGTATTTACGCCAGAGTATCTGCACAGCTACGCTCAGGAGCTGGAAATGCTTTATGGCCAGTATGAAGGGAATGCTGAGAAACAGGCACTGTTGAAATCCCTGTTCCAGTACGCGCAAGAGATAGTCTGAAAGTCAGAAATAAAAAAACCGAAGGCGATGGTCTCCGGTTTTTTTTTGCCCTGCGGCGCTGCGCTTACGCGGGCTTACGGGTTATGTAGGTCGGGTAAGGCGTAACCGCCACCCGACACAGTCTTACGCGACGTCTTCGTACTGCGGAACCGGGTTACGGAAGCTCTTCGTAACGCAGGCCAAGTAAATCAGGCCGATACCCGCCCAAATCAGGCCAAGCACCATCGAGCTCTCTTCCAGGTTAACCCACAGCGCGCCCACGGTCAGGGCACCGCACATCGGCAGGAACAGATACTGGAAGTGATCTTTCAGCGTTTTGTTACGCTTTTCACGGATCCAGAACTGAGAGATAACCGACAGGTTAACAAAGGTGAACGCCACCAGCGCACCAAAGTTAATCAGCGCCGTAGCCATCACCAGATCAAAGTTAATTGCCAGAAGCGCAATCGCACCGACCAGGATGATGTTCATCGCCGGGGTACGCCAGGTTGGATGCACGTAGCCGAAGAAGCTTTTCGGGAATACGCCATCGCGGCCCATTACGTACATCAGACGCGCAACGCCTGCATGCGCGGCCATACCGGACGCCAGTACGGTGATGGTGGAGAAGATCAGCGCACCAACCTGGAACGCTTTACCCGCCACATAGAGCATGATTTCTGGCTGAGACGCATCCGGATCCTTGAAGCGGGAGATATCCGGGAAGTACAGCTGCAGGAAATAGGTCGAGAAAATAAAGATCAGACCGCCAATCAGCGCCGTCAGGAAGATTGCGCGAGGGATCACGCGCTCTGCATCCTTCGTTTCCTCGGACAGGTTGCTGATGCCGTCAAAACCGGTAAAGGAGAAGCACAGAATGGTTGCCCCGGTAATCATCGGGATCACATGCGCATCACCAGACCAGAACGGTTTGCTGCTCGCCAGGGTGCCCGCGCCTTCGCCGTGGAACACGCCATAGATCACCATGCCAAGAATAACGGCAATCAGGACAACCTGAAGCACAACGATAACGGAGTTAAAGTTGGCAACAGACTTAATGCTACGCAGGTTGAAGGCCGTCATAAAGGCCACCAGCGCCACGACGAACATCCAGGATGGAATCGATGGCACCAGCGCTTCAAAATAGATTTTTGCCAGCAGAATGTTGATCATCGGCGCGAACAGATAGTCGAGCAGCGAAGACCAGCCCACCATAAAGCCAACCGTCGGGCTGATGGATTTCTGTGCATAGGTGTAGGCGGAACCGGCAGACGGATAGCGGCGAACCAGCTTACCGTAGCTCAGCGCGGTAAAGAGGATCGCAATCAGCGCGAAGCCGTAAGCCGTCGGCACATGACCGTCTGTGAGGCCTGATACGATACCGAATGTATCGAACAGCGTCATCGGTTGCATATAGGCCAGGCCCATCATAACAACCGGAATCAACGTAAGCGTTTTACGTAATTCCACGCGAGAGGTGTTTGGAGTTGCGTTATGCGACATAGTTATTCTCCTTTAAGGTGATAACCGCCACGTAAGCGAAAAATTGCCCCATTTGTTTCTTCCTCAGCGACAACAACTGTCGGATTTTAGTAAATATCTATCCGGTACGAAGCCCGGCCTCTTGGTTTTTAGTTTCGTTTCGTACATGCAAAAAAAAATAACCGACGCCTTTTATATCGTCGATTATTCATTTGGTTGCAGCGGCGGCATTTTGCCCCACATCGGATACAAAAGGCAATACTTTGCAACGCAGCGGGTAATTTTCTTTTTGCTAACTGGCTGATTTCTCGACGCTGCCCTGAGCATAAACAGCGGCGATAGCACTATTTGCTAAAATTTCGTCGCGCCACCAGGCACTGGCCAGCCCGGCGGTCTGTTCATTCCAGCCCACCCACACCGACTCATGGCTGTTTTGAGCAAGTACCTGTTTTTCAACAAGCGCACCGCTGTCAATAAACCGCTGCGCCAGATAGCGGGGCAAATAGCCGCAGCCCAGGCCGCTTATTTGTAGCTCCAGCTTGGTTTTAAAGTCGAAAACGGTGATGGCCTCCTGCTCATCAAGCAGCTGCGAGGAGGCCGAACATTCCGGACGAGAGCTGTCCCCCACCACAATCGCGCGGTAGCCTTTAATCATACGACGGTTAAGAGGCTCTGGTTCCTGAGCCAGGGGATGATGGGGCGCCACGGCAAATACCTGCTCCAGCACGCCGAGCCGGGCAAAACCAAAATCGCTCAGCTGGGGAGGCTCATGGAGTGCACCGACAAAAATATCCGCCCTGCCCTGGGTTAAAGCATCCCAGGAGCCACCCAGCACGCCATTTATAAAGATAAGACGGGTCACGCTGTGGTGTTGATAAAAAGCTTCAATCAGCGGCGTCAGGAGAGAAAATGGAAAGGTATCATCCACGCCAATAACCAGCTCGTTTTCCCATCCCTGATGGAGCTTAACAGCCTGTTTTTCCAGCTCGCGAACGGTATGCAGAACTTCGCGGCCTTTTTCCAGCAGCATCTGTCCGGTTCGGGTAAAACGTGCGCGGTGCCCGGAGCGATCGAGGATCTGAATATTGAGATCGCTTTCCAGTTTTTGAACGGTATAGCTCAACGCAGACGGGGTTTTGTAGAGCTTTGCCGACGCAGCGGCAAAGCTCCCCTCTTTTTCCAGTGCATCCAGAATAATAAGAACATCCAGCAGCGGTTTCATGCTCGCCCCCTTCTGGTGTGCGATCGTCTCCGCTGCTGGTCTTATTCCATGGGCATCACCAGCGGATCGGGATACTGATACTCAAACCCCAGCTCATGACAAATGCGATTGCCATCAACAATTTTGCCTTTGCTGTCATCTTTTGCCTCACTAAAGACCGGCGGAGCCAGGCCAAGCTGACGTGCCATCAGCGGGTAAAAGGTGCTGCGCGCTGGATGAGACGGTGCACATATATTATAGATGTGTCCGCCTTTCGGAGCCTGTAAGAGTAACTCAATCGCGCCAATAACATCCTCAAGATGGACAAGATTCACGCCGTGCTGGCCGTCTGGCGCCGTCTTTCCGGCAAAAAAGCGTCCCGGATGGCGTCCAGGCCCCACCAATCCTGCCAGACGCACGATATCAACCTGCGTGCCTGGAAGATTATGCAACCAGTCTTCCAGCTCTTTCAGGACCTGACCGCTCGCCGTAACGGGACGTCGCTCGGAGCTCTCTTTTACCACACCTTCAGCATCGCCATAGACCGACGTCGAGCTGGTGAAAACAATGCGCGGTACGTGATGCGCCAGCGCGCTGTCGACAATCTCCTGCATCGCCTGCAGATAAAATGATTCGCCCGGGCCGCTGCGCCGCGCGGGTAGCGTAATGACCAGCGCATCGACGTTCATCAGCGTGTCCAGATCGTCCGCATCACACACCAGTTCCGGCTCCAGACGCAGTTCAACGCCATCAATACCGCACATGCGCGCCGCTTCGACCCCATCTCGGGTGGTCTTACTCCCGGTCACCTGCCAGCCTTTCGCGGCTAATGACATCGCCAGCGGCATTCCCAGCCATCCTAAACCGACAATCGCGACCTTTTTCATGCGAATTCTCCTGACTCTTACTCGTCTTTCATAAGGCTACGCCAGCCCGGCAGAACACACAATTCATAGCATCAATATGAAATGAATTAATGATCAAAAAAAGCCCTTGCAATATGTCGCACAACTGGTTTAGGTTAAAAGACATCAAATGAATAAGCATTCATCGAGAATTTATATGACACGCGTTCAATTTAAACACCACCATCATCACCATCATCCTGACTAGTCTTTCAGGCGATGTGTGCTGGAAGACGTTTGGATCTTCCAGTGGTGCATGAACGCATGAAAAAGCCTCCGGAAGATCTTCTTCCGGGGGCTTTTTTTTGGACCGAATTCAGACAGGTTAAAACAGGTTAACGAGGAATAAAGAATGTTAGATAACTCACGTTTACGCATAGCTATTCAAAAATCAGGCCGTTTGAGTGACGATTCACGCGAACTGCTGGCCCGCTGCGGGATTAAAATTAACCTGCACACCCAGCGCCTGATTGCTCTGGCTGAAAACATGCCCATCGACATTCTGCGCGTGCGTGATGACGATATTCCCGGCCTGGTCATGGATGGCGTCGTTGACCTCGGCATCATCGGGGAAAACGTGCTGGAAGAAGAGCTGCTGACCCGCCGCGCGCAGGGCGAAGACCCGCGTTACTTCACCCTGCGTCGTCTGGACTTCGGCGGCTGCCGCCTGTCGCTGGCAACGCCGGTTGATGAAGCCTGGGACGGCCCGGCCGCGCTGAACGGCAAACGTATTGCCACCTCCTACCCTCACCTGTTAAAGCGTTATCTGGATCAGAAAGGCGTGCAGTTTAAATCCTGCCTGCTGAACGGCTCCGTTGAAGTGGCGCCGCGTGCGGGTCTGGCGGACGCCATCTGTGACCTGGTCTCTACCGGCGCGACGCTGGAAGCGAACGGCCTGCGCGAAGTGGAAGTGATCTACCGCTCCAAAGCGTGCCTGATTCAGCGCGACGGCGAGATGGCCGACGCCAAGCAACAGCTGATCGACAAACTGCTGACCCGTATTCAGGGCGTCATTCAGGCGCGTGAATCCAAGTACATCATGATGCACGCCCCAACCGAGCGCCTGGATGAAGTGATTGCCCTGCTGCCGGGCGCTGAGCGCCCAACCATCCTGCCGCTGGCGGGCGATCAGCAGCGCGTGGCGATGCACATGGTGAGCAGCGAAACCCTGTTCTGGGAAACCATGGAAAAACTGAAGGCGCTGGGCGCAAGCTCCATCCTGGTGCTGCCGATTGAGAAGATGATGGAGTAATGGCCATGAGCTTTAACACAATCATCGACTGGAATACCTGTAGCGACGCACGGCAGCGCGAGCTGCTGATGCGCCCGGCGATTTCCGCCTCTGAAAGCATCTCGCGCACCGTGGCTGAGATCCTGGATAACGTCAAAGCCCGTGGCGATGACGCGCTGCGTGAATACAGCGCGAAGTTTGATAAGACGGAAGTCGGCGCATTACAGGTTACCGATCAGGAAATCACTGATGCCAGCAATCGTCTGGGTGACGACATCAAGCAGGCAATGGCTGTTGCGGTGAAAAACATTGATACCTTCCATACCGCGCAGAAGCTGCAGACCGTAGATGTCGAAACCCTGCCCGGCGTGCGTTGCCAGCAGGTAACGCGCCCGGTTGCGTCCGTCGGCCTCTATATTCCCGGCGGCTCTGCGCCGCTTTTCTCCACCGTACTGATGCTGGCGACTCCCGCGCGGATTGCCGGGTGTCAGAAAGTGGTGCTGTGCTCGCCGCCACCGATTGCCGACGAGATCCTCTACGCGGCGAAGCTGTGCGGCGTGCAGGCGGTCTATAAAGTGGGTGGCGCGCAGGCGATTTCTGCCCTGGCGTTCGGCACGGAATCCATTCCGAAGGTCGACAAAATCTTTGGTCCGGGCAATGCGTATGTTACCGAAGCCAAGCGCCAGGTCAGCCAGCGTCTGGACGGCGCGGCCATCGATATGCCTGCCGGCCCGTCTGAGGTGCTGGTGATTGCCGACAGCGGCGCAACGCCGGATTTCGTGGCATCCGACCTGCTTTCACAGGCGGAACACGGCCCGGACTCGCAGGTCATCCTGCTGACGCCGGACGCCAACATGGCAAAACGCGTGGGCGAAGCCGTTGAGCGTCAGCTTGCCGACTTGCCCCGCGCCGAAACGGCACGCCAGGCGTTAGCGGCCAGCCGCCTGATTGTGGCGCGCGATATGGAGCAGTGCATTGCCATTTCTAACCAGTACGGCCCGGAGCACCTGATTATTCAGACCCGCAACGCGCGCGATCTGGTCGACAGCATTACCAGCGCGGGCTCGGTGTTCCTCGGCGACTGGTCACCGGAGTCAGCGGGCGATTACGCCTCCGGCACCAACCACGTGCTGCCAACGTACGGCTACACCTCAACCTGTTCCAGCCTCGGCCTGGCGGATTTCCAGAAGCGCATGACCGTGCAGGAACTCTCCCGCGAAGGGTTTGCCTCACTGGCCTCGACCATTGAAACCCTTGCTGCCGCCGAGCGCCTGACCGCCCACAAAAATGCCGTTACGCTGCGCGTTGCAGCCCTGAAGGAGCAAGCATGAACATTGAAGAATTAGCCCGCGAAAATGTCCGTCGCCTGACGCCCTATCAGTCTGCGCGTCGTCTGGGCGGAAAAGGGGATGTCTGGCTGAACGCTAACGAATTCCCGACTGCGGTGCAGTTCGAGCTGTCGCAGCAAACGCTGAACCGCTATCCGGAGTGTCAGCCGAAGGCGGTTATTGAAAACTACGCGCAGTACGCGGGCGTGAAGCCAGAGCAGGTGCTGGTCAGCCGCGGCGCGGATGAGGGCATTGAACTGCTGATCCGCGCCTTCTGCGAGCCGGGCAAAGACGCGGTAATGTACTGTCAACCTACCTACGGCATGTACAGCGTCAGCGCGGAAACCTTCGGCGTGGCGTGCCGCAACGTGCAGGCGCTGGAGAACTGGCAGCTGGATCTGCAGGGCATTGCCGACAATCTCGACGGCGTGAAGGTCGTCTTCGTCTGCAGCCCAAACAACCCGACCGGGCAGATTATTAACCCGCAGGATATCCGCACCCTGCTGGAGATGACCCGTGGTAAAGCGCTGGTGGTGGCCGACGAGGCCTACATCGAGTTCTGCCCGCAGGCGACGCTGACGGGCTGGCTGGAAGAGTATCCGCATCTCGTTGTGCTGCGCACGTTGTCAAAAGCCTTCGCCCTCGCGGGCCTGCGCTGCGGGTTTACGCTGGCGAATAAAGAGGTCATCGACCTGCTGCTGAAGGTGATCGCCCCGTACCCGCTCTCAACGCCGGTTGCCGATATTGCGGCACAGGCGCTGACGCCTCAGGGGATCAACGCGATGCGCGAGCGCGTGGCGCAAATCCTGGAGGAACGTCAGTATCTGGTGACTGCCCTGAAGGATATTCCGTGCGTGGAGCAGGTGTTCGACTCGGAAACCAACTACATCCTGGTACGCTTCACCGCATCGAGTGCCGTATTTAAATCTTTATGGGATCAGGGCATTATCTTACGAGACCAGAATAAACAACCTTCCCTGAGCGGATGCCTGCGCATTACCGTCGGCACCCGCGCAGAGAGCCAGCGCGTAATTGACGCCCTGAAAGCGGAGAAAGTATGACCCAGAAGATCCTTTTCATCGATCGTGACGGCACCCTTATTTCGGAGCCTCCAGCCGATTTTCAGGTCGATCGATTCGACAAGCTGGCCTTTGAACCGGACGTGATCCCGGTGCTGCTCAAGCTGCAAAAAGCCGGATACAGGCTGGTGATGATCACCAATCAGGATGGTCTGGGTACCGACAGCTTCCCGCAGGCAGACTTTGACGGCCCGCATAATTTAATGATGCAGGTGCTGACCTCTCAGGGCGTGGTATTTGATGAGGTGCTGATTTGCCCGCACATGCCGGCCGACGAGTGCGACTGCCGTAAGCCAAAGGTGAAGCTGGTTGAGCGCTACCTGGCTGAAGATGCGCTGGATAAAACCAACAGCTATGTTATCGGCGATCGCATAACCGATATTACGCTGGCGGAAAACATGGGCATCGCGGGACTGCGATATGACCGCAACAACCTGAACTGGACGATGATTGGTGAGCAGCTGACAAAACGCGACCGCTACTCGCACGTTGAACGTAACACCAAAGAGACGCAGATTGATGTGAAGGTCTGGCTGGACCGCGAAGGCGGCAGCAAGATCCATACTGGCGTAGGTTTCTTCGACCACATGCTCGACCAGATTGCCACCCACGGCGGTTTCCGCATGGAAATTACGGTAAAAGGCGATCTCTACATCGACGATCACCACACCGTGGAAGATACCGGCCTGGCGCTGGGTGAAGCACTGAAGCTTGCGCTCGGTGATAAACGCGGCATTAACCGTTTTGGCTTTGTCCTGCCGATGGACGAGTGTCTGGCGCGCTGCGCCATGGACATCTCCGGTCGCCCGCACCTGGAATATAAAGCAGACTTCAATTACCAGCGCGTGGGCGATCTGAGCACCGAAATGGTGGAGCACTTCTTCCGTTCATTGTCTTATACCATGGGCCTGACGCTGCACCTGAAGACCAAAGGTAAGAACGACCACCACCGCGTGGAGAGTCTCTTCAAAGCCTTTGGTCGTACCCTGCGCCAGGCAATTCGCGTGGAAGGTGACGCCCTGCCTTCATCGAAAGGAGTACTGTAATGAATGTGGTGATTCTGGATACCGGATGCGCCAACCTGAACTCCGTAAAATCGGCCATTGCGCGCCACGGCTACGAGCCGGTGGTGAGCCGTGACCCGGACGTGGTGCTGCGAGCCGACAAACTCTTTTTACCGGGCGTAGGTACCGCGCAGGCTGCAATGGATCAGATTCGCGAACGCGATCTGATCGATCTGATCAAGGCCTGTACCCAGCCGGTGCTGGGCATATGCCTGGGCATGCAGATCCTGGGCCGCCGCAGCGAAGAGAATAACGGCGTTGACCTGTTGGGCATTATTGACGAAGACGTGCCGAAAATGACTGACCACGGTCTGCCTCTGCCGCATATGGGCTGGAACCGCGTTTACGCCAAAGCGGGCGACAGGCTGTTTCGCGGCATCGAAGACGGCGCGTATTTTTACTTCGTGCACAGCTACGCCATGCCGGTGAACGTGAATACGATCGCCCAGTGCACTTACGGCGAGGCGTTTACGGCAGCCGTACAGAAAGACAATTTCTTCGGCGTGCAGTTTCACCCGGAGCGCTCTGGCGCCGCGGGCGCGCAGCTGCTGAAAAACTTCCTGGAGATGTGATGATTATTCCCGCGTTAGATTTAATTGATGGTACGGTTGTCCGTCTGCATCAGGGTGATTACGGGCAGCAGCGAGACTACGGAAACGATCCGCTGCCGCGTCTGCAGGATTATGCCGCCCAGGGTGCGCAGGTACTGCATCTTGTGGATTTGACGGGCGCGAAAGACCCGGCGAAACGCCAGATCCCGCTGCTTAAACAACTTGTTGCGGGTGTTGATGTGCCGGTACAGGTTGGCGGCGGTGTGCGTACGGAAGATGACGTCGCGGCGCTGCTGGACGCTGGCGTGGCCCGCGTGGTGGTAGGTTCGACCGCCGTGAAAGATCCTGAGACGGTGAAGGGCTGGTTCCGCCGCTTTGGCGCCGACGCCCTTGTACTGGCGCTGGACGTGCGTATTGACGAACAGGGCAACAAGCAGGTGGCCGTCAGCGGCTGGCAGGAAAACTCCGGCGTGACGCTGGAAGAGCTGGTTGATATCTATCTGCCCGTTGGCCTGAAGCACGTGTTATGCACTGACATCTCCCGCGACGGCACGCTGGCTGGCTCCAACGTCTCGCTTTATGAAGAGGTTTGTGCGCGTTATCCGCAGATAGCGTTCCAGTCTTCCGGCGGTATCGGTGATATAGGCGACGTAGCCGCGCTGCGCGGTACCGGTGTGCAGGGTGTGATTGTGGGCCGGGCTTTGCTGGAAGGTAAATTTACTGTGACGGAGGCGATTCAATGCTGGCAAAACGGATAATCCCTTGCCTGGACGTACGTGACGGCCAGGTCGTGAAAGGCGTGCAGTTCCGCAACCACGAGATCATTGGCGACATCGTTCCGCTGGCAAAACGCTATGCTGATGAAGGCGCAGACGAGCTGGTGTTCTACGATATTACCGCGTCCAGCGATGGCCGCGTGGTTGACAAAAGCTGGGTGGAACGCGTGGCGGAAGTGATCGACATTCCGTTCTGCGTGGCGGGCGGAATTAAGTCCGCTGACGACGCCGCCAAAATCCTCTCGTTTGGCGCCGACAAGATTTCCATCAACTCCCCTGCCCTGGCCGACCCGGAGCTGATCACCCGCCTTGCCGATCGTTTTGGCGTGCAGTGTATTGTGGTTGGGATCGACACCTGGTATGACGCCGCAACGGGCAAGTATCACGTCAACCAGTACACGGGGGATGAAAGCCGCACGCGCGTGACGCAGTGGGAAACGCTCGACTGGGTGCAGGAAGTGCAGAAGCGTGGCGCTGGCGAGATTGTCCTCAACATGATGAATCAGGATGGCGTGCGTAACGGGTATGACCTCGAACAGCTGAAAAAAGTTCGTGAGGTCTGCCACGTTCCGCTGATTGCCTCCGGCGGCGCGGGCACCATGGAACATTTCCTGGAAGCCTTCCGCGATGCGAACGTGGACGGCGCGCTGGCCGCTTCCGTGTTCCACAAGCAGATTATTAATATTGGTGAGTTAAAAACGTACCTGGCCGACCAGGGCGTGGAGATCAGGGTATGTTAACAGAGCAACAACAGGCGCAGCTGGACTGGGAAAAAACGGACGGATTACTGCCGGTGGTTGTCCAGCATGCCGTCTCAGGCGAAGTGCTGATGCTGGGGTATATGAACCAGGACGCGCTGGCGAAAACGCTCGCCAGCGGCAAAGTGACCTTCTACTCCCGCACGAAACAGCGCCTGTGGACCAAAGGCGAGACCTCGGGTCATTTCCTGAATGCAGTGAGCATTACGCCAGACTGCGATAACGACACCCTGCTGGTGCTGGCAAACCCAATCGGCCCAACCTGCCATAAGGGCACAAGCAGCTGCTTCGGCGAGGCGAGCCACCAGTGGTTGTTCCTGTATAAACTGGAAAAGCTGCTGGCAGAGCGTAAAACGGCTGACCCTGAAAGTTCGTATACCGCAAAGCTGTACGCCAGCGGAACCAAGCGTATTGCGCAGAAGGTAGGTGAAGAAGGCGTTGAAACCGCGCTGGCCGCGACGGTGCATGACCGCGAGGAGCTGACGAATGAAGCGTCGGACCTGATGTATCACCTGCTGGTGCTGCTGCAGGATCAGGAGCTGGATTTGACGGCGGTGATAGAAAATCTTCGCAAACGGCACAAATAAAAAAAACCGGGGAATATCCCCGGTTTTTTTTATCTGCAAATCAGGCTTTTGGTTTGTAGTTGCGCAATGCGTTGCGGCCTAATACCACACCTGAACCAAGCACCCCGCCAAGCAGCACGGCAAGAATAAGCGTAATAGCTGTTTTCGGGCTGTCACGACGTACAGGGAGTTCCGGCTTCATAACATAACGGTAAACGTGGATCGTTTCCGGGTTTACGTTCAGATTCTGGATGTCCAGGAGGTTTCGCTTGGTCTGGTAATAAGCCGTTGAGAAGACCAGCGGACGAGAAGCTTCATTGTCAATCATCGACTTCAGCCCCTCGCTTCCCAGCAGGAATAACGTCTCTTGAGTTATATCCTGTGTCTGCTGGAGCTGTGGAGAGGTAATTTTCGCCGCTTCTGCGTTCTTCAACGCCTCAGCAATCTGTTTGATACGCAGATCTTTCTGCTCCTGAGCGACCTTCTCCTGGTTATGCAGAGAATCATTCAGAGTCTTGATCTGCTCTTTGATATTGTCCTTAAGGTCAAGAGCTAGCTCTTTTGCAGTCTGCTCATCGACTTGTTGGATGTACTGCGCCAGCTGCTTTTGCGCGGCTTCTGCCGATGAACTGGTATACGATACAATTAACGGGAATGGCTGGTCTTTAACCTTGGGCTCAATAGTCAGTTTTTCAGGTACAGCCTGGTTTTCAAGCGCCTGCGACAACGCCGAGAATGATGAGCTAAAACGGCCGATAGCACGCGTTTGGTTGTCATTCATTGTAGGTGCGGCGGTACCATACAGGATATTCAACGCATTAGAATAGCTGGCAATCTGAGCTGCGTCAGGTTGTGCAATAATTGCGCTAGAGGTCCACTTTTCTTTTGCAACGGATAAATATCCAATTGCCAGGGCGATACAAACAACAACAAAGGCTGCTATCACCCACTTCCCACGCCACAGCTGGAACACTAAATCAAATAAATCAATTTGCTCAGGGTCATTGCTTCTGCTGACCTGGCCATTGTTGTTTTGCGTCATACAATCCCTAACTGATAAAAAAGGGCAAACATAATTAAGTTTGTATAGTTTATCGATTACTGGCGATTTTTCTATAAGAATCCGATGAGTAATATCGGAAAGATGGGTTATGTAACTAACCCCCTTCGCGCTATCATAGACGCCATGTGATGCGTTACGGCATCTAAAGAATAGGGTTTATGAGGGAAGCTATGAAATTTTTGGTCACGGGTGCCGCAGGTTTTATCGGTGCAAATGTCAGTAAACGCCTCCTTGAGGCTGGTCATCAGGTTGTCGGTATCGATAACCTCAATGAATACTACGATGTCAACCTGAAGCTGGCACGCCTGGAACTGTTAAAATCTGAGCGTTTCACCTTTCACAAGCTGGAATTAGCCGACCGGGAAGGTATGGCCACGCTTTTCGCGGCTGAGAAGTTTGATCGTGTGATTCATCTTGCCGCGCAGGCGGGTGTGCGCTACTCCCTGGAAAACCCGCACGCGTATGCTGATGCCAACCTTATTGGGCATCTCAACGTGCTGGAAGGCTGCCGCCATAACAATGTTCAGCATCTTCTGTATGCCTCATCGAGCTCAGTATACGGTCTCAACCGCAAGATGCCTTTCTCCACTGACGACTCCGTGGATCACCCAGTCTCGCTCTATGCCGCGACTAAAAAAGCCAACGAGTTGATGTCGCACACCTATTCGCATCTTTACAACTTGCCGACCACCGGGCTGCGCTTCTTTACCGTGTATGGTCCATGGGGCCGTCCGGATATGGCGCTGTTTAAATTCACCAAAGCGATGATTGAAGGCAAAAGCATCGACGTTTACAACTACGGCAAGATGAAGCGCGACTTCACATACATCGACGACATCGCCGAAGCCATTATTCGTCTGCAGGATGTTATTCCTCAGGCTGATGCAGACTGGACCGTTGAGACCGGTTCCCCGGCGACCAGCTCCGCGCCGTATCGCGTTTACAACATTGGTAACAGCTCGCCGGTCGAACTTATGGACTACATTACCGCGTTGGAAGAAGCGCTGGGTACAAAAGCAGAGAAAAACATGCTGCCTCTCCAGCCAGGGGATGTTCTGGAGACCAGTGCCGATACACAGGCTCTTTATGAGGTGATCGGATTTAAACCGCAAACCTCGGTTAAGGATGGAGTGAAAAACTTCGTTAACTGGTACCGCGAGTTTTACAAAGTCTGAAAATAAAAACCCGGCTTATCCGCCGGGTTTTTTATGGAGCATGAGAATTAGTCGCTACCGAAGAGATCGCGGGTATAGACTTTGTCCGCTACGTCAGCCAGTTCTTCAGCCATGCGGTTTGAAATGATGACATCGGCTTCTTTCTTGAATGCATCCAGGTCGCGGATCACACGAGAATTGAAGAACTGATCGTCCGGCATGGCAGGCTCATAGATGATAACCTCAACCCCTTTGGCTTTAATGCGCTTCATGATCCCCTGAATAGAAGAAGCGCGGAAATTATCGGAACCGCTCTTCATGATCAGACGATATACGCCCACCACTTTGGGTTGACGCGCGAGGATGGAGTCGGAGATGAAATCTTTACGGGTACGGTTCGCATCAACAATCGCCGAAATGAGATTATTCGGCACCGCCTGATAGTTTGCCAGCAGTTGCTTCGTGTCTTTTGGCAGGCAATAGCCACCGTAGCCAAATGACGGGTTGTTATAGTGGTTGCCAATGCGTGGGTCGAGACATACCCCTTCAATAATCTGACGGGTATTCAGTCCGAGGCTCTCTGCGTAGCTGTCCAGTTCATTGAAATAAGCCACTCGCATTGCCAGATAGGTATTCGCGAAGAGCTTGATCGCCTCAGCTTCAGTGGAGTCGGTAAACAGCACCTGAATATCTTTCTTCAGCGCCCCTTCCTGTAGCAACGCAGCAAAACGTTCAGCGCGCTCAGAACGTTCGCCAATAACGATACGCGAAGGATGCAAGTTATCGTAAAGCGCTCTCCCCTCGCGCAGGAATTCCGGCGAGAAGAAGATATTATCAATACCGAATTTTTCTTTAATGGATTTGGTAAAACCGACAGGGATGGTCGATTTAATCACCATCACCGCATCAGGGTTGATCGCGATAACGTCTTTGATTACCGCTTCTACCGTTGAGGTGTTGAAATAGTTGGTTTTAGGATCGTAGTCAGTAGGCGTCGCAATGATGACGTAATCCGCATCGCGGTATGCATCTTCTTTATCTGTCGTGGCGCGGAAATTCAGCGATTTATTGCTGAGATAGTCCTGGATTTCTTTATCCACAATCGGCGATTTCTTCTGATTGAGCATATCCACTTTGGCCTGCACGATATCCAGCGCAACCACTTCATGATTCTGGGCAATCAGAATGCCGTTAGAAAGACCGACATACCCTGTTCCGGAGATTGTTATTTTCATTCGCTAATGACTTCTGTGAGTTAACTGTACTGATGGCCACCAGACCATCGCGATAAACATAACTGTTGGGCTTTGTACCTCCTGGCAAACTGAACTGTCAAGGCAAACCAGGAGTAATCACTATGAGCGGGGCGAGATTCAGACTACTTCGAATAACAGGCGACATTTTTTGCATAAAAAAACCCGGAGACAGGCTCCGGGTTTTGATGACAGCGAGTAAGTTAACTTATTCCATCCATTCGGTATGGAACACGCCTTCTTTATCGGTACGTTTGTAAGTATGCGCTCCGAAGTAGTCACGCTGTGCCTGAATCAGGTTAGCTGGCAGAACAGCCGCACGGTAGCTGTCGTAATAGGCTACTGCAGCAGAGAAGGTCGGAACCGGGATACCGTTCTGGACAGCGTAGGCAACCACATCACGCAGCGCCTGCTGATATTCGTCAGCAATTTTCTTGAAGTACGGTGCCAGCAGCAGGTTGGCGATACCGGCGTTTTCAGCATAGGCATCGGTGATTTTCTGCAGGAACTGCGCACGAATGATGCAGCCCGCGCGGAAGATCTTCGCGATCTCACCGTAATTCAGATCCCAGTTGTTCTCGTCTGATGCCGCACGCAGCTGAGAGAAGCCCTGCGCGTAAGAGACGATTTTACCCAGGTACAGTGCACGACGCACTTTTTCAATGAATTCGGCTTTATCACCCGCTGGTTTAGCCTGAGGGCCAGACAGCACTTTAGATGCCGCAACGCGCTGCTCTTTCAGGGAAGAGATGTAACGCGCGAAGACGGATTCGGTGATCAGTGACAGCGGTTCGCCCAGATCAAGAGAGCTCTGGCTGGTCCATTTACCGGTGCCTTTGTTCGCTGCTTCGTCCAGAATCACATCAACCAGGTATTTACCTTCTTCATCTTTTTTAGTGAAGATATCTTTGGTGATATCGATCAGGTAGCTGTTCAGTTCGCCTTTGTTCCACTCGGTAAAGGTTTCAGCCAGCTCTTCGTTAGAAAGGTTCAAACCGCCTTTCAGCAGGGAATAAGCTTCAGCAATCAGCTGCATGTCGCCGTATTCGATGCCGTTATGCACCATTTTCACATAGTGACCGGCACCGTCAGGACCGATATAAGTCACACACGGCTCGCCATCTTCTGCAACAGCAGCGATTTTAGTCAGAATAGGCGCAACCAGTTCGTATGCTTCTTTCTGGCCGCCAGGCATGATGGATGGGCCTTTCAGAGCGCCCTCTTCACCACCGGAAACACCGGTACCGATGAAGTTAAAACCTTCAGCAGAAAGTTCACGATTACGACGAATGGTGTCCTGGAAGAAGGTATTACCGCCATCAATGATGATGTCACCTTTTTCGAGGTAAGGCTTCAGGGAGTCGATAGCTGCATCGGTACCTGCGCCAGCTTTCACCATTAACAGGATACGACGAGGCGTTTCCAGAGACTCAACGAACTCTTTCACCGTATAGAAAGGAACCAGTTTCTTGCCAGGGTTCTCGGCAATGACTTCTTCGGTCTTATCACGGGAGCGGTTGAAAACGGAGACGGTATAACCACGGCTTTCGATATTGAGCGCCAGGTTGCGCCCCATCACTGCCATACCGACGACGCCGATTTGTTGCTTGGACATTACATACTCCTGTCAGGTGTGGTCACCGCGGCACACGCGGTTGTTCAATATACTTCTATATTATCCTAGCTTACTTCAACTATAAATAGATATAATTTATTTATTAAATATCTTAATTTGGCGTTAAAACTCAGAAAGAATTCTTTAATTTTATATTGTTTTTATTAACTTCGCGGGAACACCACCAATAAGAGAGTTTGGTGGAAACGACTTGGTAACGACTGAGCCTGCAGCAATAACACTTCCGCCACCAATATTTACCCCAGCAAGAACAGTGACATTGCAGCCAATCCAAACATCATTATCAATCTTGATATTAGCGCGCCTTACACCCTGTTCTTTTATTTTTCTTTTCCGATCAGAAAAATTGTGGTTCTCAGATATAATAGTGAAATGCGGCCCAATAATAACATCATCACCGATCTCAATATAACCAGAACAGCCTATATAAGAATTAATTCCAATAGCAGAGCGATCTCCTAAAACCAATCCTTCGCCTCTATCCCCACCATAATAACTGGATGGTCTAATACTTGTACCAGAACCAATAGTACAAGATCTCCCAATTTTTATCCCTTTAATTGCTTCCGTTTGGATTATGACATCAGACTCAATTTTAACATATTTACCAGTATTAATGTTTTTGTAGGGACCAACTACCTTAACATTCTTTGACACAAATACAGGAAAAGCGATCCTGTTCAAGGAAAGTATGGAAAGCCACCCACCTCTAATCGTCATAAATAAAACACGAAACAACACTCCAATATTAAATGATTCGTCATCATATGATAATGAAGAGAGTATTTTGCTAATGTTCATATTCATTCCATGCTTATATAAAAATTTAATCAATATTAAAATAGTTCATAGTATTGCTTGCGTATTTTTTCCCAAGTATATTTTTCTCTAGCAATATCAAGCATATGTTTATTATTGCCAAAACACTCTCCGGACTTTATTATTTCAGATAATGCCAGTTCATTTTCGAAATAAACCGCTCTATGTTCTGTAGTCTCTCTATTGTAACTACAATCAAAACAGATTATAGATTTACCAAAATGCATCATTTCAACCAATGAGGGATTAGTGCCACCGGCAGAATGCCCGTGTATATAACATGAACAAAATGCACGTAGCTCTGCTAATTTGGCGGTATCGTATATGGGATCTAGCATCTGTATATTACTAAAATTTTTATATTCCTCACGCAAATCCATACCATACCTGCTATTATTCCAGTTTCCAACTATTATTAATTTTTTACGAACCATACTAAAAGCTTTTAGTATCATTGCGATATTATTTTCAGGTTCAATTCTACATACTGTAAATGCATAATTCTTATCTATCGAAGCAAAGCCACTATTAACTGCATGGTCACCACCATAAGCAATAACTTTACTCTCACAACCATATTCGCTTTTGACATAATCAGCAATAGCTTTATTATCTGAAATGACGACATCAGAATATTTAACGGCTAACTCTTCTGATTTTTTTAAAAATGACTTCGCAAAGGAATTCCATTTATCCCGCCGCCACTCTAAGCCATCAATATTCGTAATAATTTTAGCATTACTCATTCTTCGGATAACAGGTAAAAAAACACATCCGGAAACACCTAAAATCAGGATCACATCAGCTTTTTTCAAAATAGCATACATCATAGAATACATATCATAGGCAACACTCTGTATACCATTTGCATTTAATGGAACATATACTAGTTTTGCTTTTTTATAATTAACAATTTTACTGTTTTTGTATGTATGCGAGCTACAATATACAGTAATATCAAAGTTAGTATCATCTAATAGATTATCAACTAAAGTTTCAAACCCGCCATAACAAGCGGGAACCCCTACGGTACCAATTATATGAATTTTTTTCATTGCAAACCCAAAATATTACAAGTATAAACCTAATGTAGTAAGAAAGCGTTTTTTGAACTGTTCAACAGTAAATTCATTAGAGTAAGTTTCTCTGGCATTCTTACCTATCAATTCTCTTTCATCAACTGACATACAAGCAACTTTACTTAACACAGAAGATAGTTGTTCTACACCATTTGGATTTATGGAAAATCCATTAACTCCACTATTAATAACTTCTTTGGCACCACCATGGTTAGTTGCAATAACTATTTTTGAAGCTCTCATTGCTTCCAAAACTGTCGTCGGGAAGGGATCCTGCATTAGTGATGGTACAAGACAACAGTCCAATTGCTGAATTTTTTCAGATGCTTCAGGATCAAACCCATATACAATAACAGTGTCACTCAAACCTGCCAGGTTTATGTCCTCAATGAATTTCGACATCAATTCCTTTCTTGTCGGCGGAGCATCGCCATACACATGAACTTTTATTTTTGCTAAATTTTCTTTAGGTGTGGCTTTCAAAGCATCTAACAAAAACCATTGCCCTTTTTCAGGCATCACTCTACCAACCATGGCAAAGTTAACAAAACCATTATTAAGAGGGGCTGTCTTTTTAAGACTAAGATCAGGTATGCCATTATGAATGACGTAGCTATTCGATTTAAAATCTGAAATGTATGAAGCAACATGGTTAGACACACTTACGATTACAGTTGCGCAGTGTTGAACTGTCTTTTTAATCAATCGACCGTAAAAACTACCATTTAAATACTCATGACAGTGAACAAGACTTTTTATATTCAATAGTTTTGCTATAACAACAATACTGAAAAGCGCCAATGTATTTATGTATATCAGATCATAATTCCCTCGCAATTTTTTCATAAGGAAATATAATTTAATGTTCATAAATACCCATTTAAAGACACCTTTGATGTTATACATACCCCGATGAATGACTGGAAGTGAAGGCAACTCATAAAAATTTATATTTTTTTGATTTGTTAGCATTCCTTCTATGACTTTATTATTTTTTGGAATGTAGACATCACAAATATATTGTTCCGATAGAAAATCTATCACATAAGCTAAAATCTTGCTGGCCCCGTAGCTGTCGTCTACAGGATGAAAAATAGCAATTCTTTTCATGTACAATATTACCCTATTCTTTGTTGTATCGTACTTCGATTATCCGCATACGCACAGTACATTAATAAATAAATGATTTGCGGGAAAATAATAGATACAAATTCATTCGTAAAGTTTTGAACTATAAGTAGATAGAATGCCGCGTAAAATGCCAATACCTTATTTCGCTTAAAAAGCGTTATGAAGATTAAGATCGAAAATGACAAATAAGTCATCAAACCAAACAAACCGAAATACTTAAAAATAAAAAGAAAACCATTTTCAACATATGAAATATCTATTAGGTACTCAGGCAAATAAAAAGTTATAGTATTAAACATTCCAAATAGTATTTGCCAAACATCATTAAAATTAATTATCGATATTACCCCTTGAATCAATGCCATACGACTTTGGATAGTTTGTAAGATAGTACTATCTAATGATAAAAATGATATTGCAATATAGAAAAGAGTTACCCCAAGCAATGCCAATAAAAATAAGATGACATTGCCGCCGAGTTTTTTATAAAGTGGTTTTATTAACTTCCACAACAAAAAAAAGACAATATTGACTCTATTTAAGCTGACCAATAAAACACTTAAGGATACATATCTGATGAAGTTATTATTTTTTTTATTTTCTGACTCCCCACATCTTATAATTGGTTTAAATATCAGAAACGCAATACATGCACTCGCAAGCAATTGAGGTGTGGCAAATATCCCTGTAAGAGCGTAGAACCCTGAGAATCCTTTAGCCGATCCCGCGTCAATTAACATTGATTTATTAATCCCCGCAAGTCCAATCAAACCTAATATAAAAGATACTACTATTTGCCATTTAATGGCCTCAAGCACCAACAAGGAATTTTCTTTCTTATAATCCAATGACAATAAAAAAATCATTTGGAGGAAAAAATTCCACACGACAGAGTCAATGGTTAAGCCTGAATATAGAGTGGATGCTGAATTTAACAGAAATATTGTTAAAAAAGCAATGATTATAAAAATTCGTCTTATTGTCAGACTATTTTTTATTACATTAATTATTATCAATATACTTAATGCTAAGTAAGCGATTATTCCTAAATAATGGGCGCTGGCTGAAATAACCATTAATAGAATTAATTTAACATTGGTCATTTTTACCTCACAAGGTAAGTCTAGATTTATTTTCACTCAGCGCACTCATAAATATAAGTTCGTTCAACATTCATTTTTTGATATAATCTTGATATACCATAAGTGGCCATCGCCAATTGTTGTAACTTAACTGAATAATCCCCTGAGCTAAAATAAGACCCGCAACCCCCATATTAAATACAACAGCAAATAGCCAACCTACAAGGGCAATCAAGATGCCTGAAGCTATAACAGGTATAACAAATGGGATTTTATTGCCGGCAGTCAAAATAGATGCGCATATGTTATGATTTAAATCTAAAAGTAAAACAACACCTAATAATAAAATATATTTTTTCTCTAAGAAACCAACTTTTGCACCTGTTATTTTTATAATTAAATCAGAGGAACAAGCAAAAGCAATGACCCCTGTTAAATAAAGAGCAATGGAAATAAATATGATCTTAACAACCATTTTATTTATTTCGAGCCTTTCATTTCTTATCACCAATTGAGATAATCTTGGTATTTTTACTGCCAAGTAGACGTTACTTACTGAAATAATCGCCAGGAATATTTGCATAGTTAATGTAAACTCACCTGCAATATTCAGACTAAATGCAACGCCCGCGATTATAATTGGAGCGCGATTAATAACCACATTTCCTGCCGTAGCTAAACCTAGTTTAATAGCACTGCCAGATATATAAGGAATTGTTGATTCCTTTGCAGGCTTTGTTTTTTTTATTTCCTTTGTATAAGAATTGCGATTATAGAAATAAAGACAGGATATTCTTGCTACAACAACAGAAAGAAGGAAAGAAAGAGACAAGTTTATTAGATTCAATCCAATTGGTATGCATAATAGACTAAATACCAACCAACTCAGTCGACCATAAATATTTGAAAGATTAGCATACTGTATCTCGCCAAACCCACTCAAAACAGGAGTGTAGTAAAGATAATATAAGCTCAGCAATAATCCCGTACTGAATATCATCCATGATATTAGAGTATCAAGCAGAATATCCTTTGGAGCAACAATGAAAAAATAACATCCACC
This sequence comes from Enterobacter sp., assembly GCF_977039595.1. Taxonomy (NCBI): domain Bacteria; kingdom Pseudomonadati; phylum Pseudomonadota; class Gammaproteobacteria; order Enterobacterales; family Enterobacteriaceae; genus Enterobacter; species Enterobacter sp. The sequence continues at coordinate 73,330 of NZ_CDRQYH010000006.1, read as the reverse complement.
AAAGACTGTAATCACTAATATCGCGAGAAATGTTAGCTTTTTATATATTAATTTAATATCGCTTATTAAGCGTCCCAAAAGCGAGTAGGAAACCGCATCACTAAACTCTATTTTATCTAAGTTATTTTTTGATAAATGTTGTGCTCCTGCAATAACATAACTAACGTTTCTAATTATTGTAGGCGATAAACCGAAATCAAAAAGACTTACCAGAATCACCATAGATAAAAACATTAACCATATACTACCCTCTTCTTGAGGCAGTATTTTTAAAGATGCAAAAGTTACTACAAATGGGACAATAATATTACATGATTGGTTTATTAATCCTACCATCAATTGAATGTTTTTAATAAAAACCCTGAGCATTTTTTGTATTATCACCTTTAAAAGAAGATTTTTCTTAAAAAACTCTTTTTTTAATTAAAAAACATTCGCATCAGAGAATAATGGCAAAGATTTGTCTTTGGATGAAAGATTAAAATCCGAATCATCATCACAATCCCAATTTATATTTAGCTGAGGGTCACTCCACAATATCCCGTTATCATATGCAGGCATATAGTAATTATTTGTTTTATATACAAACTCAGCAATTTCGCTTAAAACTAAAAAGCCGTGAGCAAATCCTTCAGGGATCCATAGCTGTCGCTTATTTTCTGCGGACAGCTTTACCCCAACCCACTGTGAAAATGTTGGTGAATCACGACGAATATCTACTGCAACATCATATACCTCACCAACAACACAACGAACTAACTTTGCCTGAGCAAACGGAGGCAATTGATAATGCAGTCCACGTAGCACTCCCTTACTTGATTTAGAGTGATTATCTTGAACAAACTCAACCTTACGCCCTACTGCCTTTTCAAATATCTGCTGATTAAAGCTTTCCATGAAAAATCCACGTTCATCACCGAAAACTATCGGTTCAAAAATTAATACATCTGGTATATTTGTCTTGATTACTTTCATTCTTAGTAGCCTTTAATCATTTTAATTAAATACTGTCCGTACGCATTTTTTGATAATGGGACCGCTAGCTTTTTAACTTGTTCTGCATTAATAAATTCTTTTCTAAATGCAATCTCTTCAGGACATGAAACCTTTAATCCCTGACGTTCCTCAATAGTCGCAATGAAATTACTCGCTTCGATCAAACTTTGATGTGTGCCAGTATCCAGCCACGCGTAACCACGCCCCATCATCGCTACAGACAGACGCCCCTGCTCAAGATAAATACGGTTAATATCTGTAATTTCTAACTCACCACGTGCGGATGGCTTCAAATTTTTTGCTATTTCTACCACGTCATTATCATAGAAATACAGCCCTGTGACGGCGTAATTACTCTTCGGTTCTAACGGTTTTTCTTCCAGACTGATTGCGGTGCCGTTCTTATCAAACTCCACCACACCATAGCGCTCAGGATCATTGACATGATAGGCAAAAACTGTAGCACCATCATCTTTATTTACTGCAGATTCAAGCTGCTTCGGCAGGTCATGTCCGTAGAAAATATTGTCACCCAACACCAAAGCACAGCTGTCATCGCCGATAAAATCTTCTCCGATGATAAATGCCTGTGCTAGGCCATCTGGACTTGGTTGTACTTTATATTGCAGATTCAGTCCCCACTGGCTACCGTCACCCAGTAATTGTTCAAAACGTGGTGTGTCTTGTGGAGTACTGATAATAAGAATATCTTTTATACCTGCCAGCATGAGTGTTGACAGCGGGTAGTAAATCATTGGTTTATCATAAATTGGCAATAGCTGTTTACTCACTGCCATAGTCACCGGATATAGACGAGTGCCAGATCCACCAGCAAGAATAATACCTTTACGCGTAGCCATCATTTTTTCTCTATAAATACCAAATGCCCATATTAGGGCATTTATCTCATTAAATTGATTCGGTCGTAAAAAGCTCAGCGAGCATTCGTTTTACGCCAATATCCCAGGAAGGCAGTACAAGGCCAAAATTCGCCTGAAACTTCTCTGTGTTCAAGCGCGAATTATGCGGTCGACTAGCAGGAGTTGGGTAAGCTGATGTTGGCACAGCATTTAGTTTTTCAATAGCCAACTCGACCCCAGCTTTTCTTGCCTCATCAAACACAAGGGCCGCATAGTCATACCAGGTTGTCGTATTCGACGCGACCAGATGGTAGAGACCAGCGACTTCAGGCTTTATCATTGCGACACGAATAGCATGCGCTGTGCAGTCTGCTAACAACTCAGCGCCTGTAGGGGCACCAACTTGATCGTTGATAACGGAGAGCTCCTTACGCTCTTTTGCCAGTCGCAACATAGTCTTAGCAAAATTGTTGCCCTTCCCGGCATATACCCAACTGGTACGGAAAATAAGATGCTTAGGACAATGCGCCTGCAATGCCTTTTCACCTTCAAGCTTTGTCTCACCGTATACATTCAACGGTGCAGTCGAATCCGTTTCACGCCATGCCGTTTCGCCATCACCAGGAAAAACGTAGTCGGTAGAATAGTGAACAACCCATGCATCTATTTTTGCGGCTTCTTTGGCTATCGCTTCAACACTTGTTGCATTGAGGAGTCTGGCAAAATCCGGCTCAGATTCAGCCTTATCGACTGCTGTATGTGCCGCCGCATTAACAATGACATCGGGTTTAATGGCACGAACGGTTTCAGCGATCCCTTCCGGATTGCTAAAGTCCCCGCAATACTCCTTAGAATGCACATCGACCGCTATCAAATTACCTAATGGAGCAAGCGCACGCTGGAGTTCCCACCCCACCTGCCCTGTTTTACCGAACAGAAGAATATTCATTATTAACGTTCCCCGTAGTTCTGCTCGATCCAACTTTTATAAGCACCACTTTTAACGTTGCTAACCCAATTCTGATTGCTCAAATACCATTCCACCGTCTTACGAATTCCGCTTTCGAACGTCTCCTCAGGCTTCCAGCCCAGTTCAAAGCCAATTTTATGCGCATCAATCGCATAGCGACGGTCATGACCTGGTCGGTCAGCCACATACGTAATCTGATCGCGATATGACCCCTCTTTCGGCACAATCTCATCCAACAGATCGCAAATCGTATGTACTACGTCCAGGTTCTGCTTCTCGTTATGACCGCCAATGTTGTACGTTTCACCCGGTTTCCCCTGAGTGACAACGGTATAGAGTGCACGCGCATGATCTTCTACATACAGCCAGTCACGGATTTGGTCGCCTTTGCCGTAAATCGGCAGCGCTTTACCGTCCAGCGCATTCAGAATTACCAGCGGGATCAACTTTTCCGGGAAGTGGTACGGACCGTAGTTATTCGAACAGTTGGTGACAATAGTTGGGAAACCATAGGTACGCAGCCAGGCACGAACAAGATGGTCGCTTGAGGCTTTTGATGCTGAATACGGGCTGCTGGGCGCATAAGCCGTGGTTTCGGTGAAGAGCGGCAGATCCGCTGATGCTGGATGCTCATCAGGATGTGGCAAATCACCATACACTTCGTCGGTAGAGATATGATGGAAACGAAACGCTTTCTTCGCCTGTTCCTCCAGCGTTGACCAATACGCACGAGCGGCTTCCAGCAGCACATACGTGCCGACGATATTGGTTTCGATAAACGCAGCCGGGCCGGTAATAGAACGATCGACGTGACTTTCAGCGGCCAGATGCATCACCGCATCAGGCTTATGCTTTGCGAAGATGCGATCTATAGCGTCTTTATCACAAATATCCGCATGTTCAAAGGCATAGCGGTCGCTTTCGCTGACTTCACTAAGCGACTCAAGATTACCGGCATAGGTCAGCTTATCCACATTGACGACATAGTCCTGGGTATTTTTAATAATATGTCGTACAACCGCTGAGCCGATAAAGCCGGCCCCCCCCGTCACAAGAATTTTCACGTTATCTGTTCCGTCTAGTGTATATGTCTGGATACTGGCGTTCTGGAACCTGAGCTTTTATAAGCGGTTTCAGAAATTGAGCACGCTACCGCCCCTGGCTTAACAGCTACCAGTGCACTGAGCGATGTTTGATTAAATGATTTTTCTTGTCTGTTTACAGACAAAAAACTGCCGTTAATTGTCGTCCTAAACGACCTCAGAAACAAGCACAAATCGCTACAAAGCGGTCCAGGAGCAGTCTGGATAACTCTATGTAAATATTGAATTTATAACAAAAAACGGCAGTCATCATTTTGGTTGGATATTAACACACCAAAATAATGACTGCCGCTTGCTCAGGTCGGAGACAGAAATATCAGTCGTTAGCCAGCAGCTTCTCAATGCGGCTTCTGAACTTCGCCCCTTCCTTCAGGTTACGCAGCCCATAGTTTACGAACGCCTGCATATACCCCATTTTCTTACCGCAGTCGTAGCTGTCGCCGGTCATCAACATGGCGTCAACGGACTGTTTTTTCGCCAGTTCGGCAATCGCGTCGGTCAGCTGAATACGATCCCAGGCACCTGGCTCAGTTTTTTCCAGCTCTGCCCAGATATCAGCGTTCAGAACGTAACGGCCAACCGCCATCAGGTCTGAGTCCAGCGTCTGCGGCTGATCCGGCTTCTCGATAAACTCAACGATGCGGCTCACCTGCCCTTCCGTTTCCAGCGGTTCTTTGGTCTGGATGACGGAGTACTCGGAGAGATCGCCCTTCATGCGTTTCGCCAGCACCTGGCTGCGGCCGGTTTCATTGAAACGTGCCACCATTGCCGCCAGGTTGTAACGCAGCGGATCGGCAGATGCGGTATCGATGATGATATCCGGCAGCACGACAATGAATGGGTTATCACCCACAACCGGACGGGCACACAGAATTGAGTGGCCCAGACCCAGCGGCTGCGCCTGACGCACGTTCATGATGGTCACGCCCGGCGGGCAAATAGACTGCACTTCCGCCAGTAGCTGGCGCTTAACGCGCTGCTCAAGCAACGCTTCGAGTTCGTAAGAGGTGTCGAAGTGGTTTTCTACCGCATTCTTGGACGAGTGCGTAACCAGGACGATTTCTTTGATCCCTGCAGCAACAATCTCGTCGACAATGTACTGAATCATTGGCTTGTCGACGATCGGCAGCATCTCTTTTGGAATGGCTTTTGTGGCTGGCAGCATATGCATGCCCAGGCCTGCTACCGGAATGACTGCTTTCAAATTAATCATTATTTCTTCCACCTTAAAATGGTTGACGAATTATAGCTCTTAAACCTGTTTTCGCCAGCATGATTTGCCGTAATCCTTAGGCAATCTTACGCCTCAGCATCACAAATTTCTGTAGTTGTAATCTGATTAGATCGCGCTTTTATGCCAGGAATAGTCTCAAAACTGATGTTTGTCGATTATCTGTGCGGAAGCGCAAAGTTCAGCCTTTCCACATTCACTACCTGCTGGTCGACCCGGTCAATATCCACCGAACTCTGCCCCTTCTCATTCACAGCTTTTATGTTCGCCAGTGACAGCAACGTCTCGTCTTTCGCCATAAACTTGCCCCGCACATCCTTGCGCAGGTCGAAGTTAATCTTCAGGGCGGGCCCCACAGCGGCTTCCTGCATCACATTGATATTGCGTAAGAAAAGATGCTGTGGCTTGTTGTGCAGTTCCAGCGTTGCACGCTGCATTTCCACATTGGTTATCGCCACAAACGACGTGGCGTTGCCGGATGAAATCTGTATCCCGCGCAATTTATATGCAAGCTGGCGGTTATCGAGGTGAATATTGTTGAGCTTGAAGTTCTGCGGGATGGACAAATAATCGCCTTTTATTACCCCATAGCCGATTAACATTCCTGCACTGTTAACCATGTCGACATTATCAATAATGAAATTATCACAGCCATAAATGGCCACAGTGGCATTGTCTATCCCCGCTTTTTTACTGAAGTCGGGAGTAATATTTTTGGCTTTGATATTACGAATAACAAAATGCTTACCGTTTTCAACGTGCACCAGCTGGCGACAGTTGCTGCCGGTGATGTTGGCTACCACGAAGTTCTTAACGGTTTGCTTTTCCGGGTAGTCGTTGTCGTAGGTGCTGCCGGCGAGGCCAATGCCGATGCCCCAGTTGATCTTGCCGTTGGTGCAGTTGATGTTGTCGATAACATGGTCGGAGATCAGAATATTGCGATCGTTGATGGCGACGTTCCACTCGATTGCATCGCCCTGCAGATGGCTAAATTTGCTGTTGGTGATGCGGGCGCCATCCACCTGGTTATGGAAACCCTGGCGCAGAATGGCGTAGTTGGCCTGGCTCACGCTGATGTTATCAATCAGCAGATTGCGCATCACGCTGGGTTTCTTGCCGCCGATGTAGATCTGCGTCACCGGGCCAAAACCGCTCATGGCCAGCCCTTTGATAACGCAGTCAGAGCCGCGAACGTCGAGCGTAATGTTCTCCGTGCGACCAGCACCTTCGCCTATCACTTTGCTGCCTTCCTGCAGAACAAAGCGGCCGCGCCCGTTGCCGGTTAACGCCCCGCGGATCAGCAAGGTTTTACCGTCGGGAATGAAAATACCCGCATTGATGTTTTCGCAGGTGAGTCCGGCCGGGACCACGACGGTGTCACCGTCATTAAACGCCTGCTTAAAAGCGGCGATCCAGTCGTTGTTATTGTACTGATTGACAGAGACCGTTCTGCCGCTTGCCGCCCGCGCAATGCGGGACGACAGCAGGGGCGTGGCCGCCAGAACGGACAGAGAAGAGACAAAGGTGCGTCGGGTAATCTTTTTCAGCATACATCCTCGGCGTTACAGCGTTTGCAGCAGGCTCGCTAGCTGGCGGTTAATCACCTGCTGGTTAAAATCGGTTTCAACTTTTTGTCGGGCGTTGTGGAGCACGGGCTCCAGCGACTGCTGGTCGATGTCGCTGAAGGCGGCTAAACGGTCCGCAAGGGCCATCGCGTTATTCTCCGGCACCAGCCAGCCGGAATGGTCAGACTTAATCAGCTCCGGGATCCCGCTGTGCAGAGTCGATACAACCGGAATACCTACGGCCATCGCCTCCATCAGCGCCACCGGAATGCCTTCCATGTCGCCATCGGCACCCGTTACGGAAGGCAGCAGAAATACATCTGCCTCATCGAGCATGGCCTTGACCTCGTGGCTCGGCTTGAAGCCGGGCATCTCTACGACATCTTCCAGCTGATACTGTTCGATAAGAGTCCGCAGCCGACGCTCCCACGGCCCAATGCCGAGAATGCGGTAGTGGAAATCCACCCCGCGCGCTTTCAGCTGGCGGCAGGCTTCAATCGCCACATGCAGCCCTTTCTTCTCGGTCAGACGGGCAACGGAGATGATCTGCAGCGGTTTGCCAGGCACCTTCACGGGACGGCGGGTAAAGCGCGTTAAATCTACGCCCATGCGCGAAACGGCAATTTTCTCTCCCGGGCAGCCCATGTTTTTCAGGCGTCCGGCCCACAGGTCGCTGATGGGCAGCATCATGTCGCCACGCCGGAAAAGCTGCTGGTATTCCGGCGTGTAGTGGTTCAGCACTTCGCGGCTGGAGATGTCGATGCCGTGGAAGATGGTCGCAATTTTACCGTCAATCACGCCCAGTTCGCGCAGCTTCGCGGCGGTGACGCCAGCCGGGCCAAAGTGGGCGATAAACACGTCGGCACGATACGGCTGCGCCGTTTGCCCGCAGATGGCCGAGAGAATTAAATTGCGTGATTCGGACCCATAGCGGGAAATATTCAGCGCCCGCCACGTCGACGCGCGGTGGATCCCGCGCAACGTCTGGCTGGCACGGTGGCGTAGCTTGCTAAGCTTCCCGGACGGCTCATCCTGCAGCCAGCGGGTTTTCGCCTCCAGCCCATACTGGGTATACGCCGCATGGGTATTTTTGGTATCGCCCTTTTGCAGGGCGATAATCTCCACGTCATATCCCATATCGATAAACGCGGTAATTTGGTTCAGGACAAACGTTTCAGACGACAGCGGAAATTTAAGTAAGAAGAAACCAACCTTCATTCCCCCTCCCGCACGCGGTCAAGTACCGATTTCACCATCCCAATGCCCTTCTCGCGCTCGGCTTTCACCGCAACGGCCAGACGCTCGTTGATCGCAGGCAGCTGGCCGAGCGTATCCCCCACCATCGCGCCAAGAGAACCATCCAGGAGATGACGAATATCCACGGCCATTTCCGGCATACCGAGCTGCTGCATGATGCCGGCAGACTTGTGCTCGTAGTTGATGGCTATGGCCGGCGTTCCAAAGTTCATGGAGATAATCGCCGAGTGCAGGCGCGTGCCCACGGTCAGGTCGCAGGCGGAGAGCAGCTTGCCCATCTCCAGGTCGTTCAGCTCGTCCATCACCACGTGATAGCGGGACGGATCGTTCACCAGGTTGCGCAGGTTCAGCGCCACCATACGATCGTCTTTGTTGTAGCTGTCGATACCGGTGCAGGTAGAAAGCGCCAGCACCTGATAACCGCTGTCCAGCACGCGGTTCACCACGTCGGCGAAGGCTTTCTCATACGCCGCCTGCGTCGTGCCTAAACGCTTATCGAAGGGTGCCAGCTCGCGCAGGGTAATCGCGACGGTTTTCTGTTTCGCCGCTACGTCGAGCCAGTGCTGCACCGCGTAGCTCGGCTGGAAGCTGTCGTCCTGGTGATCCACCAGCCAGGCGGTGTCCACGCCGTGCTCAACTTTTGAGATGTCTATTTCGCTGCGCTTCATCATGTCGAGGCTGACCGACTCGCGCAGGATCAGCGCGTCGCAGTGGCCGAAGACATAGTTTGCCAGCTGGTTAAACTGCGGATCCTGGAATGGCCCCACGCTGTGACCAATCATAAACAGCGGCTTTTTCGCCATAAAGGTGCAAAGCGCATGCTCAAACTGCGGCACGCCGTAGAGATCGACGAAGAACGAACCGCCAACCTGGATAATAGCGTCATAGCCGGACAGCAGACGAACAAAGTCGGTGAAGCCCTGGGCGATCGCGATGTTGCGCAGCTTGCCGGTATCGGTCACGCGGGAAAGCAGCACTTGGTGCTGGTAGCGACGACGCAGCACTTTCTTCACGCGGCCCATCACGCCCGCGGCGTTATTGTGCTGTTTCATCTGGCTGTAGAGCGGGTCGCCCATCACGGGGCGGTTCAGTAACCAGGATGAGCTAACCGGATAACGGCTCATCACGTCCACTTCGGTCTCAGGCTTAAGGGTGTTAATTGCATCCAGTAAACCGCGCAGAATGGCGCTGTCGCCACGGTTGCCGCAGGTATGGTTGCCAAGAATTAATAATTTCATAATGGCCTCTTAAATAACTAGCCTGCGCGAAGCAGCGTTTTCATTTTTTCGTTACGGCAAAACTGGCGCTTCATCTCCACCACCAGCGCATTGCGTGACAGCACAATCATCACGCCAAATGCCAGCGCGCCCGCAGCAACCTGCACCGCCAGCAGCGCGGCCAGCGGCAGGTGACCGCTGAGGATGATGCCCAGGCCGTAGCTCACCGCCAGGGTCGGCAACGAGAGATAGAACGGCAGCCACAGGCTCAGGATGTACTGACGGTAGCTGGAGCCCAGCACCGGCTTGATCATGATGAAGTAGCTCAGAACGGTATTGATTATCTGCACCAGCAGGAAGCCCAGCGTGACGCCGATGGCGCCTGCCATATGCCCGCCGACGATAATTGCCGGAATAAACAGGAAGGTTTTGAACACGTTGAACTTAAAGCTGATATCCACGCGCGCTTTTGCCATCAGCAGGGAACCAATCGGATTCCCCACGGAGCGCAGCAGCCCCACCACGCACAGCAGCTGCAGGATCGGGATGATGCCGTTCCACTTCTCGCCAAACACCAGCGGCACGAAGTTGCTGGAGACCACCATCAGCCCCAGCAGCACTGGGAAGTTGATAATTCCCACCACGGAAAGCAGCTTGTAGAAGTTGACGCGCAGCTTCTCGGTGTCGTCCTGAATCTTGGCAAACGCCGGGAAAAGGACGCGGGTGATTATCGGGTTCAGCTTCATCGGCGGCACCACCGCGACGTTGTAGGCCAGGTTGTAGCCCCCCGCCACGCTCGCACCAAGAATACGCGCCAGCACCAGCGTCGACAGGTTGGTATTCACATAGTTGATGATACTGTCCGCCGTCAGCCACGCGCCAAAGCGCAGGTTGGACGAGACGGACGCAAGAGAAAAATGAAGCCCGGGACGGTAAATTTTGCGGCCAAAGTAGCCGAACAGCAGCGTACGCACGGCAGAGTTAACCAGGTATCCCAGAATTGCGGTCATCGCCAGCGGCCAGAAATGGGCGCTCGCCACGGTAAAGGTAAAGCCCGCCAGCACCGCGCTGGTTTCGATCATGCCGATTTTGTTGAACTCCAGCTCTTTCTGCATCAGCGCGCGGAACTGCTGCCCGTGGGGGATCACCACGAACGCAAACGACAGCGTGCGCATCAGCGGGGCGAGATCCGGGTTGTGCAGCACGCTGGCGATGGTGTCGCTCAGCAGGAACACCAGCACAAACACGAAAATCCCCAGCCCCACGTTCAGCCAGTAGAGCGTGGTCAGCTCAAGATGGCTGATCTCTTTGCGCTGGATAATCGAGTTGGCGATACCAAAATCAGACAGCGTATCGGCCAGCGCGATAATCACCAGCGAGACGGTCAGCAGGCCGAACTGGTGGTTATCAATAATGCGCGCCAGCACGGTCATCTGCACCAGGCCGAGGCCAATGATGACGATGGTCGCCATCGCTGACCACTTCGCCCCGCTGATGGTTTTTTCACGTAAGCTCATCTTAGTACGCCGCTTTGTTCACGAAACCTTTGAAGATGGTCAGAAAAACAATCTTGATATCGAACCAGATACTCCATTCACGGATGTACTCCAGATCGAATTCGATGCGTTTTTCCATTTTTTCCAGCGTGTCGGTTTCGCCGCGCCAGCCGTTGATCTGCGCCCAACCGGTAATGCCAGGCTTCACCTTATGGCGCAGCATGTAGCCTTCAATCAGCGAGCGGTACTGCTCGTTATGCGCCACCGCGTGCGGACGCGGGCCAACAATCGACATGCCGCCGGTAAAGACGTTGATAAACTGCGGCAGTTCATCCAGTGAGGTACGGCGCAAGAAGTTCCCCACGCGGGTGACGCGCGGATCGTTCTGCGTCGCCTGGGTCACCACCTTGTCATTTTCCATCACCTTCATGGAGCGGAATTTCCACACCATAATCGGCTTACCGTCCATACCGTAGCGGGTCTGGCGGAAAATAACCGGGCCGGGAGAGCTCAGCTTCACCGCCAGGGCAATGCAGCACAGCACCGGGGAGATGAGCAGTAAAATCAGCGACGAGAGCACGATATCTTCAACGCGCTTGAGCACGCGGTTAATGCCCGACAGCGGGGTGTCGTACAGCGGTACCACCGGCACGCCGTTCACCTCTTCAATGCGTGAATGAAGGATGTTGAAGGTAAAGACGTCCGGGATGAGGATCACCGAACAGGTAGTGTCCGCCAGCTCGCGCATCAGCTGCTTAATGCGGGATTCGTCTCTCATCTGCATGGCGATGTAGACGTTGTGAATTTTACCGGCTTTCGCGTCTTCAATAAGCTGTTCGTAATTGCCCGCCCAGTCCGACGGCACGCCGCCCGGCTTCGCATCGTGGTAAATCCCGACCACTTCAAACCCTAACCACGGCTCTTTGCGGAAGCTGTCGAGCAGAACCTTACCAACCGGCAGATCGCCTGCTACGGCAACGAAGCGACGGTTATAGCCGCGGTTACGCAGCCAGCCCGCACCGAAGCGGATCAGAGAACGGCACACCACCATGCCGACGCTGGATATTAAATACCAGCAGAGATAGGTGACGAAGCGATTATCAAAATCATGGCTGAACGCCACCAGTCCTGCGCTGAAGATCAGGCTGAGGGTCCAGTTCTGCAGCAGCAGCATCAGTTCGGTGGTCATTTTCACGCCGCGCCACGAGCGGTAGAAATCGGTCATTCCGCCGATCATCTGAAACACGACCAGCGCAATCAGGGCCATCAGCAGATGCATGTATAAGAACGGCAGCCCGCCGATCCGACACACCGCCCACAATCCACCGACCATGATGGTGATATCAGAAAAACGCTGCACCATAGAGATTAACGATGCATTCGTTCTCGCTCGTTCGCGTTTTTTTAGATTCGTCATCGTTGTTCCTGTATTCGGTTCCCCCTCCCACCGGGAGGGGCAAGTATTACTGATTCAACAGCGCCAGAATGTCCTTCGTTCGGGCTTCCATCAGCGCGGTGTCAGCACGGGACTCCACGTTCAGGCGCACCACCGGCTCGGTATTGGACGAGCGCAGGTTAAAGCGCCACTGCGGGAACGCCATGCTGATGCCGTCGGTACGGTCAATTTCCAGCGCGTGAATCGCAAAGTGCTGCTCCACGCGGGCAATCGCCTCGGCCGGCTCCGCCAGCTTGCTGTTGATCTCCCCGCTCGCCGGGAACGCCGCCATACGGTCGCGTACCAGCTCGCCCAGCGTCTGCCCCTTCAGGCACAGCAGTTCGGTCACCAGCAGCCACGGGATCATCCCGCTGTCGCAGTAGGCAAAGTCACGGAAGTAGTGGTGGGCGCTCATCTCGCCGCCGTAGATGGCGTCTTCTTCGCGCATGCGCTCTTTGATGAAGGCGTGGCCGGTTTTGGACATCACCGGCGTGCCGCCCGCTGCTGACACCACGTCGACGGTGTTCCAGGAAAGGCGCGGGTCATGAATGATTTTCGCGCCCGGGTTTTTCTCAAGGAACGCTTCCGCCAGCAGGCCGACAATATAGTAGCCCTCAATGAACTGCCCTTTCTCGTCGAACAGGAAGCAGCGGTCGAAGTCACCGTCAAATGCGATGCCCATGTCCGCACCGTGCTCAATCACCGCGTTGCGGGTGTCGTCGCGGCACTCCGGCAGCAGCGGGTTAGGAATACCGTTCGGGAAGTTGCCGTCCGGGGTGTTGTGCACTTTCACGAAGGTCACCGGCACGTTCAGGGCCTTAAAGCGCGCCTCCAGGGCATCGACAACCGGGCCGGCCGCGCCGTTGCCGGAGTTAATTACCAGCTTCAGCGGCTTCAGGTTTGCCACGTTGATGTAGCCCAGCAGGTGGTCGATGTATTCTTTCTGCAGGTTGATTTTTTTGTAGCTGCCGCGCTTCGCCTCGTTCACCGGCGGGAAATCGTTGGCTTCCGCCAGGCGCTGCACGTCGCGCAGGCCGGTGTCGCCGCTGATAGGACGGGCGCCCTTGCGCACCAGCTTCATCCCGTTGTAGTCCATCGGGTTGTGGCTGGCCGTCACTTCGATACCGCCGTCCACGCCCAGGTGGAACGTGGCAAAGTAAATCTCTTCGGTTCCGGAAAGGCCGATGTCCAGCACGTCCACGCCTGCATCCTGCAGCCCTTTCGCCAGGGCCAGCTTCAGGGATTCACTGGTCAGACGCACGTCACCGCCCAGCACGATGGTCTGCGGTTTTAAGTATTCGCCGTACGCGCGGCCAATGCGCCACGCGATATCTTCATTCAGCTCTTCGCCCAGCTTGCCGCGAATATCGTAGGCTTTAAAACAGGTTAATTTTTCCATGATGACCCCTTTTTCAGGCAACAGTCGGCCCTGACCACTAAATGGCCAAATTGATTTTTTTGTCATTCGTAGGCCCGGTAAGCGTAACGCTACCGGGCATAATGCAGAGTGCTACACCCGCCCGTAGCGGTCCTGGAAGCGCACGATATCGTCCTCTTCCAGATACGAGCCGGAGCGCACCTCAATTAAGTCGAGAGGAATTTTCCCCGGGTTCTCCAGACAGTGCGTCGCCCCCAGCGGAATATAAATTGACTCGTTTTCGCCCAGCAGTTTGACTTCACCGTCGATAGTGACTTTAGCGGTACCCGCAACCACCACCCAGTGCTCGGCGCGGTGATGGTGCATCTGCACCGACAGCCCCTCGCCCGGCTTCACGGTGATGCGTTTCACCTGATAGCGGTCGCCTGCGTCGATGGAATCATATTTACCCCAGGGACGGTAGACTTCACGGTGAATGTGGTGCTCGTGGCGTCCATCCGCCTTGATCTTCTCCACCACTTTTTTAACGTCCTGCACGGCGTTACGGTCAGCAATCAGCACCGCGTCTTTGGTCTGGACCACCACCAGATCCTTAACCCCAACCGTGGTGACCAGGCCGGACTCGGCGTAGACGTAGCTGTTTTCCGTTTTGTGGCTAATGACATCGCCGTGGTGGACGTTACCCTCCGGGGTATGGGCGCTGATCTCCCACAGGGAGGACCAGGAGCCCACGTCGCTCCAGCCCGCATCCATCGGTACCACAACGGCGTCCGCCGTGCGTTCCATCACCGCGTAGTCAATCGACTCTTCCGGGCAGGCGAGGAACGCCTCTTCATCCACGCGGATGAAGTCGAGATCCGGGTCCACCACCGCCATCGCTTTCTCGCAGGCGTGCAGAATATCCGGGCGATATTTGCTCAGCTCTTCCAGATAGCGTCCGGCGCGGAACAGGAACATCCCGCTATTCCAGTAATACTCACCGCTGGCGACATACGCCTGCGCGGTTTCCAGATTCGGTTTTTCAACGAACTGCGCCACGTCAAACGCCACGCTGTCGCCTTCACCCGGCGTCACGTTGCCGCGACGGATGTATCCATAGCCGGTTTCCGGCAGATCCGGCACGATGCCGAAGGTCACCAGCTTGCCGTTTTCAGCGTAAGGAATGGCCGCACGCACCGCGTCGCGGAAGGCCTCTTCCTGCTGGATGACATGGTCTGCCGCCAGCACCAGCATCAGCGGGTCACAGTTCGGGCTGCTGCGTTTTGCCGCCAGCGCCGCCAGGGCGATCGCAGGCGCGGTATTGCGTCCGGCAGGCTCCAGAATGATGTTTTCTGTTAGTTTGTTCAGCTGACGCAGCTGCTCGGCAACAATAAAGCGGTGCTGTTCGTTACAAATCACCACCGGGCTTTCACACTCCACGCCGTGGAGACGGTTCACCGTCGTCTGCAGCATGGTGAGATCCCCTTTCAGGCAGAGGAACTGTTTTGGATAGAGCACGCGGGACAGCGGCCACAACCGGCTACCAGAGCCACCAGCCATCACAACCGGATACAAAGTGGTTTGACTCATGATTTATCCCCGTATATCTGCAATAAATTGGCTCAGCACGTTCTCTTTCTCGAGCGTGCGTTCGGCATATTCACGTGCCACCGTGTTCACTTTTGGCATGGCAAGTGCTTGCTCAATTCCGGTGACCAGCGCCGGAACCGATTCCGGCTCCACGCACACGGCAATCCCCGGATAGCTGTCGCACAGCTGGCCTAATTCAGTTTCGGCTTCGGCCGTAATCACCGCGTTGCCGCCCACTGCCAGAATGTTGGTCAGCTTGGACGGCAGCACCGCGTCAGCCGCGCCGCGTTTTTGCACTACCAGATGGCAGTCGCCCATCTTCAGCAGCGCAGGCAATGCCTCGTAAGACTGAAGCGGGAAGAATTTCACGTTGGTCAGGCCGCGTTCGCTGACCATTTTTTCCAGACGCGCTTTCCCACCGCCCTGCCCGACTATCACAAACGTCCATGGATGTTCGTTCAGCTGTTGAGCCGCTTCAATCACGCTCTCAAGCCCCTGCTTTTCGCCGATGTTGCCTGAGTAAAGAATGATTTTTTGATCTTCAGGCAAACCGAGCTGCGCGCGCAGCGCCTGAGCGTCTTGCTCAGTCACGTCGCGAAAACGCGCCACTTCGGACCAGTTCGGGAAGAAGATCACCTTCTCCGCCGGGACGCCTTTCTCCTGCGCCTTGTTCATCATCGAGCGCGAGATAGTTGAGACGTAATCCACGTTGTGTAAGCCACTGCGCTCAAAGGCGCTGGCGAGCTTCGCCACCTTTCCACCTTTGCTTTTGCCTGCCATCCCCAGGCCCAGCATGGCGTCCACTTCATAATCCTGAATGTGCAGCAGGGTGCGCGCGCCGGAGAGTTTGCCCAGCAGGCGCATGCCCGGCGTGCAAAACAGCGTCGGCACCACGCCGATAATGCGATCCGGCTTCCAGCGACGCTGCGCCATCAGCGGGAAGAAGCTGCTCAGAGCAAAGCTGCCGAGATGAATCAACCGCTTCAGCGTCGAGGGCTGCTTAGGCACATACAGCGGGCAGCGCCAGACGGTCGCTGCGCCCTCTTCGCGACGGTAGCGCCAGCTTGAGTAGCGCTCCCCCACTTTCCATTCCGGGTAGTACGGCGGCGCGGTAATGACCCGCACGTCATGTCCCTGGCTCGCCATCCACTCGACCATCTCGCCGGTGTATTTACCGATGCCGGTTAATTCCGGCGAGTAGTTGATTCCGTATACGAGGATCTTCATAAGCCCGGCACCCCGGACTGACGTTCAGCGAGGAAATAGGCGCGACTGTTGTCATGCACATTGTCGCTCGCCAGCAGCGCCTCTGGCGTCTGCCAGCGGTAGTCGTCGTGCTGAGAATCAGGCAGACGCAGGTCTGCCTCACTCACCTTCAGGCGGAACCCCAGCACGATGTAGTGCGTGGTGAACCCGGTGCCTGAAAAGTTATCGTCATAGAAGTGCTGCCAGACCCCGTAAAACTGGCCCGCTGCCATCGGCAGCTGCAGGCCCAGTTCCGCCAGAGTAAGACGCTCAAACGCATCGGCAAGCGTCTCATCCTTCTGCACGCGCCCGCCGGGCACGAACCAGAAGCCCTGTGCAGGACGGTTGGTTCGTTTCCCCAGCAAGAACTCGCCGCGTTCGTTCTCCACAATCAGATCAATTGAGATGAGCGGAGTGGAACGCACTACCGTGGCAAAATCTTCCTGACTTAAAAACATCGTTACCCCCGGAAGCGGTGCTGGTTTTCCAGGAACCACTGGTAGGTACTGGCCAGCCCCTGCTCCAGTGACACCTCGTGATACCAGCCCAGCTGATGCAGACGGGTCACGTCCAGCAGCTTGCGCGGCGTGCCGTCCGGTTTCGTGGCGTCAAACACCACGCGGCCTTTATAGCCCACCACCTGCGCGATGGTCTGCGCCAGCTCGCGAATGGTGCAGTCCACGCCGGTACCGACGTTGATGTGCGACAGCATCGGCTCGGTGTTCTCTTGCCACACCTCGCGATCCAGCTCCATAACGTGAATGCTGGCCGCAGCCATGTCGTCCACGTGCAGGAATTCACGCATCGGCGTACCGCTGCCCCACACCACCACGTCCGGGGCGTTCTCGGCGGTCGCCTCGTGGAAGCGACGCAGCAGCGCCGGGATCACGTGCGAGTTGCTCGGGTGGAAGTTGTCGTGCGGTCCGTACAGGTTGGTCGGCATCACCGAACGATAGTCGCGGTTGTACTGACGGTTGTAGGACTCGCACAGCTTGATCCCGGCAATCTTGGCAATCGCGTACGGCTCGTTGGTGGCTTCCAGCGTGCCCTGCAGCAGCTCGCTTTCGGCGATCGGCTGTTTCGCCATTTTCGGGTAAATACAGGATGAACCGAGGAACAGCAGCTTGTTCACGTTGTGCAGATGCGCCGCGTGAATAATGTTGCTCTCAATCATCATGTTTTCGTAGATGAAATCCGCCGGATAGGTGTTGTTGGCAACAATGCCACCCACCTTAGCCGCCGCCAGATACACCTGGTCAATGCGTTCGTTAGCAAAGAAGTCCTGTACCGCTTGGCTGTCGAGCAGGTTCAGCTCGTCGCGCGTGCGTACAACCACTTCGACGTCACCGCGCTGTTCGAGCTGGCGAACAATCGCGGAACCTACCATTCCGCGATGACCGGCGACAAAAATACGTTGTTTTGTCATTCTCAGGACTCCAGCGCGATGGCAACCTCGTAGCCATGAGACTTGAGCAGGGAGTGTTTTTTCGCTGCTTCAAGATCTTTGGCTACCATCTCGGAAACCATCTCCTGCAGAGTGGTTTCTGGTTTCCAGCCCAGCTTCTCGTGCGCTTTGGTTGGGTCGCCCAGCAGGGTTTCTACTTCAGCAGGACGGAAGTAGCGCGGGTCAACCTGCACAATCACGTCGCCAGGCTTCACGCCCGGTGCGTCATGGCCGGTCACGGAAACCACGATGCCCTTCTCTTCCACGCCGGTGCCTTCGAAGCGCAGCTTGATGCCCAGCTGTGCGGCAGCCATTTCAACGAACTGACGAACGGAGTACTGCACGCCGGTCGCGATCACGAAGTCTTCTGGCTGTTCCTGCTGCAGCATCATCCACTGCATTTTCACGTAGTCTTTGGCATGGCCCCAGTCACGCAGGGAATCCATGTTGCCAAGGTGCAGGCAAGACTCCAGACCCTGCGCGATGTTGGCGATAGCGCGGGTGATTTTGCGGGTCACGAAGGTTTCGCCGCGACGTGGGGATTCGTGGTTGAACAGAATGCCGTTACAGGCGTACATGCCGTAGGATTCACGGTAGTTCACGGTGATCCAGTAAGCGTACAGTTTCGCTACCGCGTACGGAGAGCGCGGGTAGAATGGCGTGGTCTCTTTCTGCGGGATTTCCTGCACCAGACCGTACAGCTCAGAGGTGGATGCCTGATAGAAACGGGTTTTCTTCTCGAGGCCCAGGAAGCGAATCGCTTCCAGCAGACGCAGCGTGCCCATGGCGTCAACGTCAGCGGTGTACTCCGGGGATTCGAAGGAGACCGCAACGTGGCTCATCGCGCCCAGGTTGTAGACTTCATCCGGCTGCACTTCCTGCAGGATACGGGTCAGGTTGGAGGTATCGGTCAGGTCGCCGTAGTGCAGGTGGAATTTCGGGTTCGCCGCGTGCGGATCCTGATAGATGTGATCCACACGTTCGGTGTTGAAAGAAGACGCACGACGCTTAATACCGTGTACTTCATAACCTTTTTCCAGCAGTAATTCTGCCAGGTAAGAACCATCCTGCCCGGTAACGCCGGTGATGAGAGCGACTTTAGACATGTTTATATTCCTCTACTTATGAATTTAATCAGTTTCAACGCGTTCGCGTATCACCACTGCGGGGTTGCCACGGCAAACTTTATTTGCCGGTAGCGATTTAAAAACGCTGCTGCGGGCACCGACTACCGTGCCATCGCCAACAGATACACCCGGTGCAACAAAAACATCCGTTGCCAGCCAGCATTTTTCGCCAATCACAATAGGCGAGGCGGTAATATCAAAATGCTGACTCATAAAGTCATGGCTTCCGGTACACAAATAACATTTCTGTGAAACCACCGAATTTGCGCCAATCTTAATCTCGCCAAGGGTATATAACACCGCGTCATCCCCTACCCAGGCATAATCCCCGAGCGTTAATTTCCACGGATAGGTAATTTTCACCGAAGGCCGAATGACTACGTTTTTTCCTATTTTTGCGCCAAACAGGCGCAATAAAAATGCTCGCCAGCGGTACAGTATTTGCGGTGACCAGGCAAATAAGGTGGCCTGAACGGCCCACCATAGCTGCACTTTAATACCGCCCGCCCCCCGAAAACCTTTCGGTACGGAGAAACCGTTCAGATCCTGCATTACGTTTCCTTATATTCAGGCTTTGTTATATAAGGCTTTCGTTTTACTCGTGGTGCGCACGCGTAAAAAATAAGACAACTCCGCCCAGAACCCCGGCACGCGTAATATTTTACGCTGTACGTTTTTGGCATCCTGGCACAACTCCAGATTATTCGAGGTTGACACGCCACCCATCGAAAATTCAGATACCAGCCCTTTAATTCGGCGGAACGGGTAACCTGACTTATACAGACTGGCTGCCAGCGCATAATCGGATGACACTTTATACTGCAAATCATAAGGCTGTTTTTTCAGACCTTTTACCGGAAAGAAAATGGCCTGATGGCTGGCGGGCAAACTATGGTAGATATACCAGCCCGGCTTCGCGCTGCGGCACACTTTATGTCCGTCGCCAAAATCAAGCAGCGCATCGCCAATATACATGGCGTCCTCTTTCTGGCGCGCCAGCTGACGGGCAAACAGCGCCACGTCGTCATGGAAAATATCACCCGAATTCAGGAAGATGGCATAACGGCCTTGCGCCATATTGATGCCTTTGTTCATCGCATCGTAGATGCCTTTATCTTTCTCGCTGATGTAGCGTAAGTTGAACTCACCGTTGAGTTTTTCCAGAAACTCCGCCGTGCCATCGTTCGAGCCGCCGTCGACCACAATCCACTCAAAGGTGAGGCTTGGATCGCGCGCCAGGTTGCGCAGCGAGCGCCAGGTTTTTACCACCCCTTCGTAATTACGAAAAGCGACAGTAATGACGCTAAGAAACATAAATCACCTCATTTCGTCATACGTGCGTAATATTAAGCGCTTTGCGCAGAATAAACGGACAGACAATCAAGAAAGCATATTCCGGGCTAAATATTGACCCGGTAAAAAACAGCGACACCGGCGTAAACAGATAAAGTTGCACGCGAAAGTTCTGGTTATCACCAAACGCGTTAATCATCATTTTGAAAACTTTAAACAGATACCACAGCGTCAACAGTACGGCGAACCATGAAAAATAAATAATTAACAGATACAGACCATTGTCTATGGTTTTACCGACATCCGCACCGTTAAAGATTCCGAATGATGCAACATATTCGTAAAGTGAGCCGAATCTTACTACACCATCAATATGGGTTAAGGAATAACCCACCATCACCAGCGGTCCAATGATGCGATAATAGGACGAAGACCCTTCCGTTCCCAAATCACCCAGACGTTCTGAGATGTACGGGAAGGCAAATATCACGCCCACCATAAATACCGTCAGGGAGATAATCGCCAGCGGCAGTTTTTTCTTAATCGCATCTTTGTTCAGGTACTGAAACGCCCATTCCAGCAGGTAAAACAGGATAAATGTCATTACCCCTGAGAACGATCCAGAGAGAACAATTCCTGCAAGAATCATAGCATCGGTCTTAGGCGTTTTGATACCAAACTGTTTGATGCTGAGCCAAATTGAGATTAACGCCAGAGCGAAAAACGCCGGTTCAAAATAGAGGGCCGTGGTACGCTTCCCGCCGAACTTGATGAAGTTCAATACATAGCTGTTGCTGTAAATGAGATATTTCGAAATTATCTCCATCAGGCTGCTGCCGCCGGTAAGAATAATTTGCGCCATCTCCATTGCAGCAAGCATAACAATTAACGCAACGGCAATATAAAAGAACCTGAGGATTTTCCGATAATTGTGTGGAGAAATCGTTTTGAAGCGAATACTCCAGACCATTCCGATAATAATAACGATATAAACAAACAGCATGGTCGAGGTGACGTATTTACTGGCATCCAGCGACTGGCCAAAGATGTAGTTAAACAGCGTCAGGCCCGTGCCCAACCCTAAGGCAATCATCAGCTTCTTAAGGTTGATTTTATCGACATACAGCAAAAGCAGAACGGGCAAGAAGGTGACGATGGTTATCGGGAAGCTTTCGCCGAGCTGGGCAATTTTGACGTTGACCAGCAGGTAGATCAGCGGCAGCAGCAGATAACTACAGATTCTGATAGAACGAGACATATTCCTCCAGCATCTGTTGTCCACTGTAGGCCTTGCGGCTGCGGTTGCGGAACGATTCCAGGTCAGTGCCAAAAACGGCCTGAGCGATCAGCGCCTTCGGCAGCTGAACCAGCGGCAGAACCTCCTGCTCGGCAAAAGTTTTGCCGCCGGATTTTTCCAGCACTTCACGTGCCGCATCGCTGTGGGTGGCAATCACCGGCACGCCGATGGAGAGCGCTTCACAAAGGATCAGCGGATAGTTATCCACGCGTGAACTGAATACCAGCGCATCCATTTCATTAAGCGCGCTCATCAGCTTGCGCTTATCAGTTTCAAACCCGTGGTTCACCACGTTAGCCCCTTCGAACGGGGAAAATTTGCCGAAGGTATGAAGCTCAATTTTGTCACCCAGCGCCATCATGTCGCGCACCAACTGCTGGTTGGTTTTCCCGTCGTAGCGCAGGTCATGCGCAACGATAGCGATTTTCGGTTTGCCCGCGGTTTCTGCCACCGGCGTCAGCTCGGCGAGAATGGCTTCCGTCGCCACGTCGATGCCGTTGTTAATAATCTGACAGCGCCCTGCCCCGTACAGGCTGTTGAAGGCATCGGCCACGTGCTGGCTCGGGGAGATAAACGTACAGCCGAGCGACAGCATGTCGCGGAAAAGCTGGCGCTTTCCGGCGACCAGCTGATGCGCGCGATCCACCTTCACCGGCGGATAGTTGCTCAGCGTCGGGCATTTCTGGCAATTGTTTTTCCAGCCTTCGCAGCCGTCGGTAAACGCGCAGCGCCCGGTTACGCTCCAGTGATCGTGCAGCGTCCAGACAAAGCGGGTGTCGGGCTTGTGGGCCTGCACCTTCTGGCAAAACGCCACCACCTCTTCCAGATTCAGCCAGTAGCTGTGCAGCACGTGAAAATGCAGCACAACCGGGCCGGTGGTACGGGTTACCGTGCGGTACAACGTGTTCAGGTTGCCAAACAGATCGCGGTTAAACAGACGGAACAGCGCAATGTTAGCAATCGAGGTCAAACGCGGCGTGTGCTTATGCACCTGCGGGAAATTATCGTGGCTAACGCTTTTCTTGCCGCCTTTGCCATAGCCGTAAATAAAACGAGACTGGAGTCCTTTTTGCAGCGCGCGCTGGTGCAGATCCAGCGCCACCCCTGCCGCTCCGCCTTCTGCGAGGCGTACGTTAAATTGCAGAATGTTCATTTAATCACCTTCACGCGGGCTTTTTCTCCCACCACCAGCGCGTTATCCGGAATGCTGTCCAGCACCACGCTGCCAGCACCAATCGTGACGTTATTACCAATCGTAATGTCACCGATGATCACCACGTTCGCGCCCAGCTCGACGTTATTGCCGATAACCGGGCAGGCCAGGCTGTCCGGCCCGCGGTTGCCCATGGTCACCCCATGGCGGATGGTGAAATCATCCCCGGCAACCACGAACTTGTTGATCACCACCGCATAGCCGTGATGGATGGTAAAGCGGCGGCCAATGGTGGCAGCGGCCTGAATTTCATAGCCAAAAAAGCATTCGGTAATGATGCGGTACAGCACCAGCACGGGTGCCGCCCAGATATTGTTCAGCACATTTTTCTTGCGCCACACCGAGCAAAAGTGCGCGATGCGGTACGCCAGAACCATGCAGCACGGACGCAGGCTCCAGCTGTTAGCGCGGCAATCTTCCAGAAACATTATTTCCCCCGAAGTCCATCAGCCAGACGCTTGCCGTTACGCACGGACAGCAGCGTCAGCAGCGTGCGCCACTTCATGCGCTTATTGCGGATCTGATAGAGGGTAAAGAGCTGATATTTACGGCTGGCACGGTCAAACTTGTCCTTGTGCTTGCGGTAAAAATGGAAGTAGCCGGAGAACTTCTTCGGCGAGGAAGTGATTTGCATCTCCCCGTGGTTGATGTGCAGGATTTGCGTAGCCTCTTCCACTTTCCACGGCTCGCCGTATTCCACCACCATGCGCAGGAAAATATCGTAATCCTGCGCGGCCTTGAGTTCGGTATCAAACAGGCACTCTTTGAAACGCCAGGCCCAGGTGAATACCTGGTTACCAATGATGTTGCGCTTGTAGAACAGGCGGCGTGAGTACGGTGATTTCGGGTACAGCGGCAGGCTGGCGGGCTGCGAGTAGACCTCGCCCTGGCAGACATAGTCGTTGGCGTACAGGAAAGCGTGCGTAACCAGCTGTTCTTTATGCGACAGGAAAATAGACAGGCGGTTAGGCGTCCATTCGTCATCGTCGTCGATTCCGGTGAGATACTGCCCTTTGGCCTGCATAATCGCCTGATTACGCACCGCACAGGCGCCGGAGTTGATGGCGTTGTGGGTATAGACCACCCGCGGGTCGTTGAGGTCAGTCACAAACTTTTGCAGCTGTTCATACGAGGAAGAGCAGTCA
This sequence comes from Enterobacter sp., assembly GCF_977039595.1. Classification (NCBI taxonomy): domain Bacteria; kingdom Pseudomonadati; phylum Pseudomonadota; class Gammaproteobacteria; order Enterobacterales; family Enterobacteriaceae; genus Enterobacter; species Enterobacter sp. The sequence continues at coordinate 49,489 of NZ_CDRQYH010000006.1, read as the reverse complement.
TCAACGATGATCAGCTCCCAGTTATCGTAATCCTGACGTAACACCGACTTGATTGCGCGGATCGCCAGCTGCTGACGATTCCATGTCGGCATATAGATTGAAACTAAAGGGCGTTGTGTGGTCATGATCTTCCCCTGATCCCTCACCCCGCCCCTCTCCCCTCGGGAGAGGGTTAGGGTGAGGGGGATTGTTATTTGCTGTCAGACTTATATTCGTACTCGTAATACCCGTAATCCTGGTACCCGGTCGCGCGGCGGAAGATGGAGTTCAGGATCACCCCTTTCACCTCAATCCCGTTCTGCTCGAAGCGACTCAGGCTGGTTTCCACCTCTTTCAGGGTGTTCACCGCGTAACGCGCTACCATCAGCGTGGTGCCCGCATGGCGGCCAACAACGGCTGCGTCGGTCACGGCCAGAATTGGCGGCGTATCGATCAGCACCAGGTCGTAGTTTTTGCTCGCCCACTCCACCAGTTCGGTGAAGCGTTCGCTCATCAGCAGTTCGGACGGGTTAGGCGGCACCTGACCGCGTGGGATCAGATCGAATTTCGGCACCGTTGTAGGTTTCGCGCTCTGGCTGATGTCACCTTTACCGAGCAGGATTTCCGACAGACCGTTAACGTTGTTGGTACCCAGCAGCTCGTGGGTGTAGCCCTTACGCATATCGCAGTCGATCAGCAGCACACGCTTGTTGGTCTGGCTGACAACGGCCGCCAGGTTGGCGCAGACGAAGGTTTTACCGATTGACGGGCTAACGCCGGTTAACATCAGGACGTTGTTTTTGGCCTGCATCATCGCGAAGTGCAGGCTGGTGCGCAGGCTGCGGATCGCTTCGATAGCGAGGTCGGTTGGGTTACCCACCGCCAGAAGCTGGCTCTGTTTGTAACGCTTAACGCCCTTGATGGTTTTCACGCTGTCACGGGATTTTTGCCACTCAGACAGCGGAATGCTGGCATAGACGTTGATACCGCTCTCTTCCAGCACCTGCGGGCTTTCGATTCCGCGGTTGAACAGCGAACGCAGCAGTACACCGACGATGGAGAGCATCAGGCCGAGAATAATGCTGCCGAGAATAATCAGCGCTTTCTTCGGCTTCAGCACCCCTGGCTGGGTAATCGCCGGGTCGACAATACGCACGTCACCGACGGTACTGGCTTCGGTGATTTTCAGCTCCTGCTGCTTGTTCAGCAGCTGCATGTAAACCTGCTGTCCGGACTCCACGTCGCGGGTCAGACGCACGATCTCCTGCTGCGTTTTCGGCATCGCGGTCACGCGGTCATTGAGCTTCGCCTTCTCCTCTTCCAGCGTACGGCGTTTCTCCAGCAGCGTGCGGTAGGCCGGGTGGCGTTTGGTATAAAGCTTGGAAATTTCCGCCTCTTTGAAGGTCAGCTCGTTGAGCTGCGCATCAATGTTGACCATCGAATCAAGGACCGATTTTGCCTCAAGCGGCAGGTCAACGGAGTCTTTATCCTGACGATAAGCGTTCAGCTTGTTCTCGGCTTCATCCAGATGGGCGCGCACTTCCGGAAGCTGTTTTGACAGGAACGCCAGGCTTTTCGCCGCTTCCGCCGACTTACGCTCGACGTTCTGCTCAAGGTAGTTGCGGGTAATGCTGTTCAGGATGTCGCGGATTTGATCCTTATCTTCACCGGTAAAGGTCATGCTCAGCACGCCGGTGTCCTTACCGTTTTCGGTGACGGTCAGGTTGTTTTGCAGATTGTTGATCATCCCCAGCGTGGAGAATTTGGTGACGGTGAATTCACCGCCCTCCTGGGCGTTAATCGCGCTGACCATCATGCTGACGCCGTCTTTGGTCAGCATCTGCCCCACTTCACCGCGGGCGCTAAAACCTGCGTCGCTGGTTAGCTGATACTGTTTCGGGCCAAGCACCGTCAGGGTAAACGTCTGATCGGCAGCCCCTTTCGGCAGCACGAAGTCAGTGACTTTCACCGTGTCATTGCTTCGCCCCATCAGACGGTCCCAGCCGGCACCAAAGACTGGGAAGGTATTTTTGGTGACGGAGATATCGAGCCCGAGATCGTGAACCGTTTTACCCAGCACCAGACGTGACTGGATGAGCTGAATTTCAGCGTCGGATGCCGGTGGTTTGTTCGCCAGCGCGGAGCCGATATCCTGCACCAGCGAGTTGCCGGTATTCTGCTCGATCTGCACCAGCGCGTCGGCGCTGTAGATAGGGGTGGCGAACAGCGTATAAACGACGGCCGCCGCGGCGAATACGGCGGTAATGCCAAGCACCCACCACTTTGCCTCTACAACAGTGCCGACCAGGCGCCCAATATCAATTTCATCACTGCCCGAAGTCGGGGCGGCAGAAGGTCTTGTTTTTTCTGTCATTGTTATCCCTGCTGAACTTTCAGTGCCTGCGCCCACTGTTGGGCAGACTGGTCAAGTAAGGTGTAAACCGCCTCAAAGGCCTCATGGCTTTTGCGATACGGATCGGGGATTTCACGTTCATTGTCCCAGTGACCAAACAGCATCACCTTGCCGCGCATCTCCGGAGCGATATCGCACAGCGCATGAATATGGCGTTTTTCCATCGTCAGGATCAGGTCATACTCCCGGCACATGCGGCCAGTGACCTGGCGGGCCACGTGACCGTCAAGAGAGAGGTGATGATCCCGCGCTACGCTCGTTGCGCGCTCATCGGCACCTTTACCGACCAGTGCACCCAGCCCTGCCGAATCAACGGTTAGTTCGGGCTGGTAGTGTTTCAACAACCGTTCAGCCGTAGGGGAACGGCAAATGTTCCCCACGCATACCACCAGAATTTTGTTAAACATCGCGGATTACCAGGTATGAATGTCGCGCGCCGTATCCGTCATGTAGCGAACGCCACTGATGGTTGGCAGCAACTGGTTGATCAGACGGTTCCAGCGGGCAACCGGCGCGGTGGTGACATACACCACATCGTATGGCTGGAGACGGAACTCCGTCGCCATCACCAGAGAAGTCGCATCGGACATATCCAGCTGGTAGATGTTGGCAATCTTGCCTTTCGCGCTGCCCTCACCTTTCAGCGGACGGATCACGAAGATACCGGTCGCGTTAGAGGTCGTCAGATCGATACCCTCAGCATTGCCCAGCGCTTCGGTCAGCGTCATACCGCTGAAGTCCATCTTGAGGGTGCTCTGTTTCTTCACTTCACCCATCACGAAGACTTTCAGATCGTCATTGCGCGGCACGTAGAGAATGTCGCCCGGATAAAGCAGGCGGTTCTGGGTCAGATCGCCGTTTTGCATCAGCGCCTGCAGCGAAATGCGCTGCTCTTTCCCGTTGTGGGTGAGCACGACGTTGCGCCAGTCGGCACCGTCGGTTAACCCGCCCGCGGCGTTGATGGCATCCAGTACGGTCAGAGGAACGTTGGTGATGGCCTGCTGGCCGGATTTGTTCACCTGGCCGGAGATATAGGCTTTTTGCGAGCGGAATGCGGCGATATTAACGTCCACCTGCGGATCGGCGATGTACTGCGCTAAGCGGCCGGTAATATCACTACGGATCTCGGCAAGCGTTTTCCCCGCAACATGGACTTTACCAATGTAGGGATAGAACATGGTGCCATCTGACTGCACCCAGTTACCGGTGTCGCTTGAGCTGCGGTACTGGCCCGCAGGCGTGGTCAGTTCAGGGTGGTCCCAGACGGTCACGTTGATCACGTCACCCGGCCCCACGCGATACTGGTAGGACGCAATTTCCTGGTCCAGCGACATATTCGGCTGGGCAACATTCGGACGTGGACGTAATTGTTCGACCAGACGAGGCGTAAGTGGATAAACATTCACCATTTTGTCGAGATCAAAATCGGCATCCTGTTGCTTGATCACATCCTTACCCATTGTTGACATATTGCTGCCGGGAAAGACCGTGCAACCACTCATCAAGGTCACAGACACCAATAATGGCATCAATTTCATTTTGGATTTCATCATTGATTATTTATCACTTTGGCAGAGTAATTATCCTGTGCAATTTAAATAAGCTCGAGTCGTATTGGGTTTCAGCATGCAGTTAATCAAATAGAAATATAACTGGCATCAGTCCTAAAAAAAGCTTATTCATCCATTGGCTCTTGACAGAATAATCGAGGCTGATTCACACGCTTTCAGGCACGCTACCGCCCTTGGCTTTCAGTTACCAATCCACTGACTAAACAATGTGTTATGGATAGACACCCTCTTGAGCAAGGTCTTCTGGAAATATATCAGTCGCTTGAGAAACCCGACGAATAATGAATAACCATCCCTGAAGACCGAACATTAATAGCAACACCGAGATTTAACATTTGATGCTGGGAGAATTGTTGCAGCTAACCTAATAGCAGGCAAGGAGACAACTGTCCTAATATCGGTTTTTAAGATTAATATTAAGAGCAAATTTTTGACCTTTTAGGATTTTCTTTATATTGACAAAATGAAAGTAAAAATCATCGCCTGCGATATATCCTAAAATGCTTTCCCTGTAATTAAATATACGTATTTCGCTTATTTACAGATTATTGAGAATGCTCTCTTTTGTACCCGTCGTATTAAGAGAAATCTCAGCCCGGCATTGCAATTTCCCCCAGCTTTATCCATGATCGAAGTGTGACATTTGTCATATTACAGAAGGTATTGCTATTACTATGGAATGGATTGCCGATCCCTCAATCTGGGCCGGGCTGGTTACGCTGGTCGTCATCGAGCTGGTGCTCGGGATTGATAATCTGGTCTTTATCGCCATCCTCGCTGAAAAACTGCCTCCTTCCCAGCGCGACCGCGCGCGCGTAACGGGTCTGCTGCTGGCTATGGTGATGCGGCTACTGCTGCTGGCCTCTATCTCCTGGCTGGTGACGCTCACTCAGCCTCTATTCTCCATTCACGGTCTGAGCTTTAGCGCCCGCGACTTGATCATGCTCTTCGGCGGGTTGTTCCTGCTGTTTAAAGCCACCGTGGAGCTCAACGAGAGGCTGGAGGGCAAAGACAGCGAGAACCCGACCCAGCGCCGCGGGGCGAAATTCTGGCCGGTGGTGGCGCAAATCGTGGTGCTGGATGCGGTCTTCTCCCTTGACTCGGTGATCACCGCCGTCGGGATGGTGGACCACCTTGCGGTGATGATGGCCGCAGTCATTATTGCCATCACGCTGATGGTAATGGCCAGCAAGGCGCTGACCCGCTTCGTGAACAGTCACCCGACCATCGTGATCCTCTGTCTGAGCTTCCTGCTGATGATTGGCTTTAGCCTGGTGGCCGACGGCTTTGGCTTCCATATTCCGAAAGGCTACCTGTATGCCGCCATCGGATTCTCCGTCATGATTGAAGCGCTTAACCAGCTGGCGATATTTAACCGCCGCCGCTTCCTTTCCGCGAATCAGACCCTGCGTCAGCGCACGGCCGACACGGTTATGCGCCTGTTAAGCGGTAAGAAAGAGGATGCCGAGCTTGACGCCGAATCCTCCGCCATGCTGGCCGATCACAGCGACGGGCAGATCTTTAACCCGCAGGAACGGCTGATGATTGAGCGGGTGCTCAATCTCAATCAGCGGACGGTTAGCAGCATCATGACATCGCGACATGACATTGAACATATCGACCTGACGGCCCCGGAAGCGCACGTTCGCGCCCTGCTGGATAAAAACCAGCACACCCGCGTGGTGGTGACCGGCGGTGAAGAAGAAGATGAGCTGCTGGGCGTGGTGCACGTTATTGACCTGCTCCAGCAGCAGCTTCACGGTGAGCCGCTCAATCTTCGCGTCCTGGTTCGCCAGCCGCTGGTATTCCCGGAAGGGCTACCGCTGCTTTCCGCCCTGGAGCAATTCCGTAACGCGCGCACGCACTTTGCCTTTGTAGTAGATGAGTTTGGTTCAGTGGAAGGGCTGGTCACGCTCAGCGACGTGATGGAAACCATCGCCGGTAATCTGCCTAACGAGGTGGATGAGATTGACGCGCGCCACGACATTCAGAAAAACGCAGACGGCTCCTGGACGGCTAACGGCCACATGCCGCTGGAAGACCTGGTGCAATATGTCCCACTGCCGCTGGATGAAAAACGGGAATATCACACCATTGCCGGCCTGCTGATGGAGTACTTGCAGCGTATCCCGCAGCCGGGAGAAGAGATTCAGGTGGGAGACTATCTGCTCAAAACACTGCAGATTGAAAACCATCGCGTGCAGAAGGTTCAACTCATTCCGCTGCGGGATGAAGAAGAACTGGATTTTGAGGTATAAAAAAGCCGGGTGGCGCTTCGCTTACCCGGCCTACGATGTTCGGTTTTTGTAGGCCGGGTAAGGCGAAGCCGCCACCCGGCACAACGGACATCACAGCTTATCCAGCAGCTTTTTCACATCCTTGCCGTCCTGTGAATCTTTATTACGATCCGCCCAGCCGCTAAGCCGACGTTTCGCTTCATCCTGCAGATGCTTGCGCAGGATCTGATCCACCTGCAGGCTGTAATTCAGTGACTGCCATTTGCCGTATACGGTCAGCGGGACCGGCGTCTCTTTCAGGAAGTCGATGAGCTTGCTTTCACCCTGCCAGCCGGAAAGTACCCGAACGTTAAAGCGCGTATCCGCCGTCTCTTTCACCAGATCCAGTTTGCCTTCACCGGTCACTGATAAGAGTGAAGAGGCGCCCTGCATTCCGTCGAGAGTAAGCTGTCCGTTGTCCAGCGTAAGGTCCGCGGTGAAGCTCTCGAGGCGCGTGGCGCTGTCGTAGTTATCCTGGGCTTTTACATCGCTGCTGCGCTCAACCGCCTGCTGCACCAGCTGCTGGAAGTTAAGCCCTTCCATACGGGAATCTTTCAGATCGAGATGCGCCTGCCCCTGCCACTCGCGGCGGAAAGCATCGGCATCAATTTGCGAACCTGAGAAGTCACCCGCGAGCGTCAACTGCCCCGTCAGGGATATCGGGTAGTTAAACGCCTTCAGGATGGTGCCTATCTCAACATTGTCGAGACGCGGCTGGAATTCGGCGCTGGCAACGTCTTTACGGACATCCAGCGTACCGGGCAGCGAGAGGTTTCCTGCGCCCATCTTACCGCTCAGTTCGGAGATCACCAGCAAACCGTTATGGTTAAACATCTGGCTGCTCACGTCGGTAAAGTCCATGCCTCGCCAGCGCAGGCTATTGGCTTTCAACAGAATATCCGCCGTGAATCCACGCAGGGCGTTATAGTCGGGCTGATCGAGATTAGACGAGATAACCGGACGTGATACCGGTGCCTGGCTTTGCCCCGTCTGCGTGGCATCGCTGTCCGTGGCGCTGGCTGGCAGAGGCGGCAACAGGTTTTCAAGGTTGAGCCTGTCAAACTGCAGATTCAGCACCCACTTCGGCTTCTCTTCGAGCGTGACGCTCGCCTGCCCCTTCAGGCTACTGTCATTAGCCTGCAGGTTGAGATTATCCAGCTCCAGCTGTTTTTGTTCTTCGCGCCATACGGCCTGCAGCGTTCCCTGACCGGCGATCCCCTGGGCGGGAAGATCGGCGCCCGTCAGCTGCCAGTTAAGCTGCTGGATATCAGCCGTGAGCTGATGCGGGTAGTCTGACGCATTCACATTCGCATTCAGCGACAGGGTCAAATCACGCTGATCGCGATTCACGCGTCCGCTAAACTCTACCGTCGCAAGGTGGTGAGCATCCTGTTCCATCTGTAGGTTAATGTCGCGAACGGTCACCTGCTCCTGGTGTTCATGCTGGAAAACTAACACGCTATCGGCAACTTTCAGCTTGCCGATATCAAAAGACCAGCCAGTATCGGACGGCTCATCAGGAAGGGTATTCTCGCGCGGCGCGACCGGCGCATTTGCATCACGCACGGCTTCGGTTTGTGGGGTGAGCTGAATCACCGCGCCTTTCAGCATCACCTGCTTAACCTGCAGCTGATGGGAAATGAGCGGGATCAGCGCCACATCAAGGCGCATGTTGTCTGCGGACACCAGCGGCTGGGACGCTCCCGGCGCGGTGAGCGACATGCGGCCAGAGAGAATGCTGAGCTGCGGCCAGACGTGCCAGCGCAGCGGCCCGTCAAGATTCAGTTGATAACCACTGCGTGCCTCGACCTGCCGCACCATGTAAGTGCGGAAATCGTTGGGGTTAACCAGCAGAACCAACGCCGAAAGGCCAGCCACCAGCACCACCAGCAAAATCATCAGCGTTGTCAGAACTCTTCTCATGGCATCCTCAATGGGCTAACGATCAGTCTTTATCAATGCGGCTGGCAACCGCGCCCTGCTGGTCGCGATATTTTGCGTCCTGCCGACGGTTATAAGGACGATCTGCCGGGCCTGACAGCGGTTCAAAACTTAACGCGCCGATCATCATTCCCGGACGCAGCGCCAGCGGCAATTTACCGGCATTGAAGAATTCCAGAACGATACGCCCCGACCAGCCGGGATCGATACGGTGCGCGGTCACGTGAACCATCAGCCCCAGTCTCGCCAGCGAAGAACGGCCATCAAGCCAGCCGACCAGGTCCGCAGGCAGGGTTACAGATTCAAACGTCACCGCCAGGGCCAGTTCACCCGGATGCAGATAAAAAGCTTCGCCCTCGTCGATAACGATTTCGTCACTCATCACACGATCGAGCGCAGCGCTGACTTCGTCCTTCGGCCCGCTGAGGTCAATGAACGGTGCGGTATGGCCGCTAAAGGTGCGGAATTTATTCCCCAACCGTACATCAACGGTCACACCATTGATACGCTCAATGGGTGGACGTGGGGTAATAGACAAACGGCCTTCATCCAGCCAGGCTTCTATATCGCGATCACAAAGACGCATGGCACTTTCTCCTTTCATGCATCGTACCCTGAGGCGGTAAGCGCTCAGGGTAAAACCAGGTTATCTCTGAACGGTACACAATTCACGCGGCTTATTCAAAAAACTGGCTGATTTTCGCTTTTAAGATATCTATAGCAATGCGGTTTTTACCCCCGCGCGGCACAATGATATCGGCGTATTGTTTGGATGGCTCAATAAACTGCAGGAACATCGGGCGAACCGTTTTCTGGTATTGCGCCATGACGGAGTCCATCGAACGGCCACGCTCGTTAACGTCACGCTTGATGCGGCGCATCAGGCAGATATCCAGCGGAGTATCAACGAAAATCGAGAAGTTCATGGATTCACGCAGGCGGGCGTCGGTCAGGAGCAGGATGCCTTCGAGGATAATGACCTTCTTCGGCTCGATGCGGATGGTTTCCTGGGTGCGGGTGTGTTCTACGTAACTGTAAACGGGCAGTTCAATCGCCTGGCCGCTCTTAAGCGCTTCTAAATGCTGGAACAGCAAGCTGTGATCCATTGCATTTGGGTGGTCATAGTTCGTTTTAACGCGCTCTTCCATCGACAGATGGGATTGATCTTTGTAATAGCTGTCTTCGGGAATGACGCCGATATGCTCATCACCTACTTGTTCACGCAGTTCGCGATAAAGCGTACTGGCAATTAGACTTTTACCTGAAGCCGATGCGCCGGCGATGCCTATAATGACGCACTGATGAGACTTATCAGTCATAAATTTAGCGACCTGATTAACCTGGATGTTAAGGAAGGACGACGCCGGAGCGTCAAACGCGGCAATTATAGGGATTTCGCGGGCGTGATACCAGTCGAATGCACAGGTTCTGCGAGACTGGCCTAAAAGTGACGTCTTATTCCCTGAGTGAAATTTAAATGAACGTTTTTTCAGCGTTTAACCGTTTTTTTTCACGGCGCTTCTATTTAATAAGTCTGTGGTGTCAAATTCTGAGCGGTCACCATATGAATTGTAAATTGTTTGTACTAGCATAAACCAAATTATCAAATTCACGCGTTCGGACATCTTCCCTGACGGCATGGCGTCTCTGGATAAAGCGGTAATGAATAAACAATACCAGCGGGTTTTGGTTACCACCCCACATCCTTTAATACGACTTGTCTGTCTGGGCCTGGTCACCTTTATCTTTACCTTATTTTCGCTGGAGCTCACCCGGTTCGGCACCCTGCTGGCCCCGCTCTGGTTCCCCACCGCCATTATGATGGTGGCGTTTTACCGCCATGCAGGAAAAATGTGGCCGGGAATCGCCCTGGCCTGTTCGTTCGGCAATATTCTGGCCACATGGATGCTGTTTTCGTGGGGATCGATAAACCTCACCTACACCTCAATTAACGTGGTTGAAGCCTTTACCGGTGCGTTATTGCTGCGCAAATTGCTGCCGTGGTACAACCCGCTGCAGAATCTGAATGACTGGATCCGGGTGGCCATCGGCAGCGCCGTGATACCGCCCCTGGTGGGCGGCGTCCTGGTGTCCCTGCTGGCGCCCGGCCCTGAACCAGCGCGTAATTTCTTCGTCTGGGTGTTGTCTGAAGCCATTGGCGCGCTGGCGGTGGTACCACTGGGACTGTTGTTTAAACCGCATTATCTGCTGCGCCACCGTGACCCACGATTGCTGCTGGAAACCCTGACCACCCTGGCCGTGACGCTGGCCCTCAGTTGGGCAGCCATTACCTGGCTGCCGTGGCCTTTCACCTGCGTTATCGTTTTGCTTATGTGGAGCGCGGTGCGCTTGCCGCGAATGGAAGCGTTCATGGTGTTTCTTGTCACCGTGATGGTTGTGTCGCTGATGATTGCCCGGAACCCGGTGGCGCTGACAACCCAGCACGTCGGGCCGATGTTGAACGCCCCCTGGCTGCCGTTTCTGATGCTACTCCTGCCTGCCAACGTGATGACCATGGTGATGTACGCCTTCCGCGCCGAGCGCAAGCACATTACCGAAAGCGAGGAGCGTTTCCGCAATGCGATGGAGTATTCCGCCATCGGTATGGCGCTGGTCAGCATCGAAGGTAAATGGCTTCAGGCTAACAAGGCGCTGTGCAATTTCCTCGGTTACAGCCAGACGGAGCTCCAGTCGCTGACCTTCCAGCAGCTCACCTGGCCGGAAGATCTGAATACCGACCTGGAGCAGCTCGAACAGCTGGTCAACGGCGACATCAACACTTACACCCTCGAGAAGCGCTACTACACCCGCGACGGGGAAGTGGTCTGGGCGCTGCTTGCCGTCTCCGTCGTGCGCCATGCCGACGGCTCGCCGCTCTATTTTATCGCCCAGATTGAAGACATTAACGACCTGAAGCAGACCGAGTGGGTCAATAAACGCCTGATGGAGCGCATTACGCTTGCTAACGAAGCGGGCGGCATCGGCATCTGGGAGTGGGATCTCGAGCCAGACATCATCAGCTGGGACAAGCGGATGTTTGAGCTGTATGAAATCCCGCCGCACATCAAGCCTACCTGGCAGCTCTGGCACGATACGATGCTGCCGGAAGATCGTGCCCACGCTGAGAAGGTGCTGCGGGACTCGCTGATATCCCGTCTGCCGTTTAAGCTGGAATTCCGCATCCGCGTGAAGGAAGGCGTGCGCCATATTCGCTCCCTGGCGAACCGGGTGCTCAATAAGCAGGGCGAAGTCGAACGGCTGCTCGGTATCAACATGGACATGACCGAGGTTAAGCAGCTTAACGAGGCGCTTTTCCAGGAAAAAGAGCGGCTACACATCACGCTCGACTCTATCGGTGAAGCGGTGCTGTGCACCGATATCAACATGAACGTCACCTTTATGAACCCGGTCGCTGAGAAAATGAGCGGCTGGCTGCAGACCGAAGCTATCGGCCAGCCGATCCTGAAGGTGTTGCATATCACCTTTGGTGAAAAAGGGCCGCTGATGGAGAATATTCACAGCGGCGATATGTCCCGTTCTGATATCGATCAGGACGTGGTGCTGAACTGCCGTACCGGTGGTAATTTTGATATTCATTACAGCATTACGCCGCTCAGCACGCTGGATGGACAGAATATTGGCTCGGTTATAGTGATTCAGGACGTGACAGAGTCGCGCAAAATGCTGCGCCAGCTGAGCTACAGCGCCTCCCACGATGCCCTAACCCATCTGGCAAACCGGGTCAGCTTCGAAAATCATCTCAAACGACTCCTGCAGACCGTTCGCGAAACGCGACAGCGCCATGCCCTGGTCTTTATCGATCTCGATCGCTTCAAAGCCGTCAACGATACGGCGGGACATGCGGCGGGCGATGCCCTGCTGCGGGAACTCTCTTCTCTGATGCTGACCATGCTCCGCTCCAGCGACGTGCTGGCGCGTCTGGGCGGGGATGAGTTTGGGTTACTATTGCCGGACTGCAATATTGAAAGCGCGCGCTATATTGCCGGTCGCCTGATTCATGCCATCAACGACTATCACTTTATGTGGGAAGGCCGCCTGCACCGGATCGGCGCCAGCGCAGGTATCACGCTGATTGATGAAAATAACCATCAGGCGTCGGAGGTAATGTCGCAGGCGGATATTGCCTGTTACGCCTCAAAAAACAACGGGCGCGGTACTGTGACGGTTTACGAACCCCAGCAGGAGCGGGATCACAACACGCGCAGCATGATGTCGCTTGATGAACAGTGGCACATGATTAAAGACAATCATCTGATGATGATCGCCCGCAGCGTCGCCTCCCCGCGCATCCCGGAAAGCAGTAATTTCTGGCTGCTTTCGTTACGCCTGTGGACCAGCCAGGGTGAAGTACAGGAGGAGCATGCCTTCCGTTCGGGCCTGGCGGAGCCTGAGCTTTTGCACGCCCTCGACAGACGTATCTTTAGTGAATTTTTCCGTGCCTCCGCCGCGCAGGTGGCCAGTAAAGGCATGGGCGTGGCACTGCCGCTTTCTGAGGCCGGTTTAGCCAGCGTAACGCTGGTCGATGAACTTCTCGAGCTGCTGGATAAAAGCCCCATGCCGGGCCGTCTCCTGCATCTGGTTATCTCTGCCGACGTGGTGTGCAGCCCGGATAAAAACCTGCAGCGGGGTCTGCAAAAGCTTCGCCAGGCGGGCTGCCGTGTGATCTTCAGTCAGATAGGACGCGACATGAACGTCTTCACGCACCTGAGCCCGAACATGGCCGACTATCTGATGCTGGACGCAGAGGTGGTCAGCAACGTCTATGGCAATCTGATGGATGAGATGATGGTGACCATTGTTCAGGGCCACGCCCAGCGTCTGGGAATGAAGACCATAGCAGGGCCGTGTAATCAGCCCATCATGATGGATACGCTCTCGGGCATCGGCATTGATTTTATCTATGGCGACACTATCGCCGAGCCGCAGCCATTAGATCTTCTGCTAAACACCAGCTATTTCGCTATCAACTGACGGTGCCCAGCCGTCGGTATACCAGATGTGCAGCAGCGCGTAGGAGCGCCACGGTTTCCAGCGTTCGGCATAACGACGAATTTGCGCGGGCGTCATTCCGGCGAAGCGTTGCTTAATCAGGTAATCATCCGGCAGAAACACATCTTTCGCCTGCCAGCCGCGCAGGGCCAGATAATTTGCCGTCCAGCGCCCTATCCCCGGCCGCTGCTGTAGCGCCTTCATCCCCTCTTCTATATTCACGGGCGGGAAAAGCGGAAACGTTCCGTCGATAACCGAGTGCGCCAGATGAATCAGCGACTCCGCGCGTTTTACGGGCATGCCCAACGCTTTCAGCGCCAGCGGGTCCGCTGCCGCCAGCGCCTGCGGCGTGGGGAAGCAGAGATACCCCGGGCAATCCGCCACCGGTTCGCCGCATAACGCCACCACGCGCGACGCCAGCTTCGCCGCCATCGCCACGCTCACGAGCTGCCCGAGGATCGCCCGGACGCCCTGCTCGTACGCATCCATCGATCCCGGCAAACGTAAGCCCGGCCTTGCAGCTCCGAGATCGCCCAGCGTATCCGCTATGTGCTGCGGGTTGCAGGAGAGATCGAACAGGCGTTCTATGCGCTCGAGACATGCCTGCGCAACCGGAGTCAACCCCGGACTGAACGTCACGGTCAGCGTATGGGCTGCGATATCCGGCGTCACGCGAAATATTCCCTGATGCCCTTCGCAGGCAAAACTGCGCTCGTAGTAGTCGTTTGTGACGGTTTCAATGCTCGTCACCGCACGCGCGCCAAGAAAGCCAAACATCCACTGCCAGTCGTAAGGGGGAAGCCAGTTCAGGGTGTACATCGTCTCTCCTTTTGGGTTCTTCACAGCATAAACGGAAAGGTCCTGTTTCGCCTTGCTTTCATATTCCTGTTGTCGCCATGCGGACATTTCGTTAAAGTCTCGCCCCTTCTCACCGGCATGGGGATTCATCGTGTTTATTGGATTTGACTACGGTACGGCAAACTGCTCGGTTGCGATTATGCAAAATGGGCAGCCACGGCTCCTGAAAATGGAAAAAGAGAGCACGCTGCTGCCGTCAATGCTCTGCGCGCCGACGCGTGAAGCGGTGAGTGAATGGCTGTTCCGCCACCATCAGGTTCCGGCCACGGCGGCGGAGACCCAGGCGCTGCTGCGCCGGGCGGTCAGCTTTAACCGTGAGGAAGATATCGACGTTACGCCGTCCAGCGTGCAGTTCGGCCTCTCTTCGCTCGGGCACTACATTGAAGATCCCGAAGAAGTCTATTTCGTTAAGTCGCCAAAATCCTTCCTCGGCGCCAGCGGCCTGAAGCCGCAGCAGGTCGCGCTGTTTGAAGACCTGGTGTGCGCGATGATGCTGCATATTCGCAATCAGGCGCAGACGCAGGTCACCGATGCGATTACCCAGGCGGTGATTGGCCGCCCGATCAACTTCCAGGGGCTGGGCGGCGACGAGGCCAACCAGCAGGCGCAGGGGATCCTTGAACGCGCGGCGCACCGCGCAGGCTTCCGCGATGTGGTATTCCAGTATGAACCGGTTGCCGCGGGGCTGGACTTTGAAGCCACGCTGACGGAAGAGAAGCGCGTGTTAGTCGTGGATATCGGCGGGGGCACGACGGACTGCTCGCTGCTGCTGATGGGCCCCGAATGGCATAACCGTCGCGATCGTGAAAACAGCCTGCTCGGGCACAGCGGCTGCCGCGTAGGCGGTAACGATCTCGATATCGCGCTGGCATTCAAAAGCCTGATGCCGCTGCTCGGCATGGGCGGTCAGACGGAAAAAGGCATCGCCCTGCCGATCCTGCCGTGGTGGAATGCGATTGCTATCAACGATGTGCCTGCGCAAAGTGATTTTTACAGCACCGCGAACGGCCGCTTCCTTAACGATCTGGTTCGCGATGCCCAGGACGCCGAAAAAGTCGCCCTCCTCTATAAAGTGTGGCGCCAGCGTCTGAGCTACCGCGTGGTGCGTACCGCGGAAGAGAGCAAAATCGCCCTTTCCGACCGCGCCGAACATGCGGTCTCCCTGCCGTTTATCAGCGACGAACTGGCCACCGCCATTTCGCAGGACGGTCTGGAGATGGCGCTTGCCCAGCCGCTGCAGCGCATTCTGGAACAGGTGCAGCTGGCCCTGGAGAACGGCAAAGAGAAGCCGGACGTCATCTACCTGACCGGCGGTAGCGCCCGTTCACCGCTGATTAAGAAAGCGCTGGCCGAACAGCTGCCGGGTATTCCGATTGCAGGGGGCGATGATTTTGGTTCCGTTACAGCAGGGCTGGCGCGCTGGGCGCAGGTAATGTTTAGCTAGCGTTGTTGCGGTGCGGCCTGGTGCCCTCACCCCGGCCCTCTCCCTCAGGGAGAGGGATAAAACATCAAAAACGGCAGCGGATGTTGCCGTTTTGCGTTTACCTCCATTCAGACCATTCCTGACAGTCTTCCATATTTCCTCCATTTTTCCGCTGTGTTAGCTGACTAAACTAGTATCATTCCCCGAAGTCTTCAGGATGAGAACGTATAACGATGAAAGGCAGTAACAAACCCCGCTGGGCAATCGCCGCTGGCATCATTGTGGTGGCCCTTGCCGCCGCCTGGTACTGGCACAGTCAATCCGCGAACTCCGCAGCTCCCGCCGGTGCCAGCAATCAGGCACAGCGCCCGGCAGGCGGAGGGCGTCACGGCATGCGCGGCGGAGCCCTGGCGCCGGTACAGGCGGCGACGGCGGTGAATAAAGCCGTTCCTCGCTATCTCACTGGTCTCGGGACCATTACCGCCGCCAATACCGCCACGGTGCGCAGCCGCGTCGACGGCCAGCTCGTCGCGATCCACTTCCAGGAAGGTCAGCAGGTCAAAGCCGGTGATTTACTGGCGGAAATCGATCCGAGCCAGTTTAAGGTCGCCCTCGCCCAGGCGCAGGGACAGCTCGCGAAAGACAGAGCCACTCTCGCCAACGCCCGTCGCGATCTGGCCCGCTACCAGCAGCTGGTGAAAACCAACCTTGTGTCTCGTCAGGAGCTTGATACCCAGCAGTCGCTGGTCAGCGAAACGCAGGGCACCATCAAAGCCGACGAGGCCGCCGTGGCCAGCGCCCAGCTGCAGCTGGACTGGAGCCGCATCACCGCGCCGATTGACGGACGCGTCGGCCTGAAGCAGGTCGATATCGGCAACCAAATCTCCAGCGGCGACACCACGGGCATCGTGGTGATCACCCAGACCCACCCGATTGATTTAGTCTTTACCCTGCCGGAAAGCGATATCGCGACCGTCATGCAGGCGCAAAAAGCCGGTAAAGGCCTGGTGGTGGAAGCCTGGGACCGCACCAACAAGCAGAAATTAAGTGAAGGGTCTTTGCTCAGTCTGGATAACCAGATCGACACCACCACCGGCACCATCAAGCTGAAGGCGCGCTTTAATAACCAGGACGATGCCCTCTTCCCGAACCAGTTCGTCAATGCGCGCATGCTGGTTGCGACCGAAGAGAACGCGGTGGTGATCCCTACCGCTGCGCTGCAGATGGGTAATGAAGGCAACTTTGTCTGGGTGCTTAACAGCGACAATAAGGTCAGCAAGCATCTCGTAAAAACCGGAATTCAGGACAGCCAGACGGTGGTCATCAGCGCCGGCCTTTCCGCAGGCGACCGCGTGGTCACCGACGGTATTGACCGTCTGACCGAAGGAGCCAAAGTAGAAGTGGTTGAACCGGCGAAACAGGGAGCGACCTCCTGATGCAGGTGCTGCCGCCAGGCTCTACAGGTGGGCCATCACGCCTGTTTATCCTCCGTCCTGTCGCCACCACGCTGCTGATGGTGGCGATCCTGCTCGCCGGGATTATCGGCTATCGCTTCCTGCCCGTATCGGCGCTGCCGGAAGTGGATTACCCAACCATTCAGGTGGTGACGCTCTATCCCGGCGCCAGCCCTGATGTCGTGACGTCCGCCATCACCGCCCCGCTTGAGCGCCAGTTCGGCCAGATGTCGGGGCTAAAACAGATGTCCTCCCAGAGCTCCGGCGGCGCATCCGTCGTGACGCTGCAGTTCCAGCTGACGCTGTCGCTGGACGTCGCCGAGCAGGAGGTGCAGGCCGCCATCAACGCCGCCACCAACCTGCTGCCGTCGGATCTGCCTAACCCGCCGGTCTACAGCAAGGTGAACCCGGCGGATCCGCCGATCATGACGCTGGCCGTCACCTCCTCCGCCATGCCGATGACCCAGGTAGAGGACATGGTCGAAACGCGCGTGGCGCAAAAAATTTCTCAGGTTTCCGGCGTCGGCCTCGTCACCCTGGCGGGTGGACAGCGCCCGGCGGTGCGCGTCAAGCTGAACGCGCAGGCCATCGCCGCGCTGGGGCTCACCAGTGAAACCATCCGCACCGCCATCAGCAACGCGAACGTCAACTCGGCGAAGGGCTCGCTGGACGGCCCAACCCGCGCCGTGACGCTCTCGGCGAACGACCAGATGCAGTCCGCCGACGAATATCGTCAGCTGATTATCGCCTACCAGAACGGCGCGCCGGTGCGTCTGGGCGACGTGGCGACCGTAGAACAAGGTGCGGAAAACAGCTGGCTGGGAGCCTGGGCCAACAGGCAGCAGGCGATCGTGATGAACGTGCAGCGCCAGCCGGGCGCGAACATCATCGAAACCGCCGACAGCATCCGCACCATGCTGCCGCAGCTGATCGAAAGCCTGCCGAAATCGGTCAGCGTGAAGGTGCTTTCCGACCGTACCACCAACATTCGCGCGTCGGTCACCGACACCCAGTTTGAGCTGATGCTGGCGATTGCGCTGGTGGTTATGATCATCTATCTGTTCCTGCGTAACGTCCCGGCGACCATTATTCCTGCCGTCGCCGTACCGCTCTCGCTGGTCGGCACCTTTGCGGTGATGGTGTTCCTCGATTTTTCGATCAATAACCTGACGCTGATGGCGCTCACCATCGCCACCGGGTTCGTGGTGGATGACGCCATCGTCGTTATCGAGAACATCTCGCGCTATATCGAGAAAGGCGAAAAACCGCTGGCCGCCGCGCTGAAGGGCGCAGGGGAAATCGGCTTTACCATTATCTCGCTGACCTTCTCGCTGATTGCGGTGCTGATCCCGCTGCTGTTTATGGGCGATATCGTCGGGCGGCTGTTCCGCGAGTTTGCCGTGACGCTGGCGGTCGCCATTTTGATCTCCGCCGTGGTGTCGCTGACTCTGACGCCGATGATGTGCGCCCGCATGCTGAGCCACGAGTCCCTGCGCAAGCAAAACCGCTTTTCGCACGCCTCCGAGCGCATGTTCGAGCGCATTATTGCCGCCTATGGTCGCGTGCTGGCGAAAGTTCTGAACCATCCGTGGGCAACGCTCGGCGTGGCGCTCGGCACGCTGGCGCTCAGCGTGATGCTGTGGATTTTCATTCCGAAAGGCTTCTTCCCGATCCAGGACAACGGCATTATTCAGGGCACGCTTCAGGCCCCGCAGTCGGTCTCCTTCGCCAATATGGCACAGCGCCAGCAGCAGGTGTCTGAAATCATCATGAAGGATCCGGCGGTCGAGAGCCTGACCTCCTACGTGGGCGTCGACGGCACCAACCCGTCGCTCAACAGCGCGCGTCTGCAGATCAACCTCAAGCCGCTGGATGAACGCGACGATCGCGTCAACGCCGTCATTGAGCGTCTGCAAAACGCCGTCGCGCGCGTGCCGGGCGTTGAGCTTTACCTGCAGCCGATTCAGGATTTGACCATTGATACGCAGGTCAGCCGCACGCAGTACCAGTTCACGCTGCAGGCCACCACGCTGGATGCCCTCAGCACCTGGGTGCCGCAGCTGGTGAACAAGCTTAACACCCTGCCCCAGCTCTCCGATGTTAGCAGCGACTGGCAGGACAAAGGGCTGGCGGCGTACGTTAACGTCAACCGCGATACCGCCAGCCGTCTGGGTATCACCATGGCGGACGTGGACAACGCCCTGTACAACGCCTTCGGTCAGCGCCTGATCTCCACCATCTACACCCAGGCGAACCAGTACCGCGTGGTGCTGGAGCACAACACGGAGAACACGCCCGGCCTGGCGGGGCTGGACTCGGTGCGCCTGACCAGCAAAGACGGCGGCATTGTGCCGCTGAGCGCTATCGCCACGGTGGAAGAACGCTATACCCCGCTGTCGATCAACCATCTGGATCAGTTCCCGTCCACCACCATCTCCTTTAACGTGCCGGACAACTATTCTCTGGGCGAAGCGGTGGAGGCCATTCAGGCGGCGGAAAAAGATCTCAGCTTCCCGTCCGATATTCAGACCCAGTTCCAGGGCAGCACCCTGGCGTTTCAGGCCGCGCTGGGTAACACCATCTGGCTGATCGTGGCGGCGGTCGTGGCGATGTACATCGTGCTCGGCGTGCTGTATGAAAGCTTTATCCACCCGATCACCATCCTCTCTACCCTGCCGACGGCGGGCGTGGGGGCACTGCTGGCACTGATGCTGGCGGGCAGCGAGCTGGACGTGATTGCCATCATCGGCATTATTCTGCTTATCGGGATCGTGAAGAAAAACGCCATCATGATGATCGACTTTGCCCTGGCCGCCGAGCGCGAGCAGGGCATGTCGCCGCGCGATGCGATTTTCCAGGCCTGCCTGCTGCGTTTTCGCCCCATCCTGATGACCACGCTGGCCGCCCTGCTGGGCGCGCTGCCGCTGATGCTGAGCACCGGCGTCGGCGCGGAGCTCCGTCGTCCACTGGGTATCGGCATGGTAGGCGGTCTGCTGGTGAGCCAGGTGCTGACCCTCTTCACCACGCCGGTGATCTACCTGCTGTTTGACCGCCTGGCGCTGTGGACCAAAAGCCGCTTCCCGAAACGTGAAGAGGAGGCGTAAGTGAAGTTTTTCGCCCTCTTCATTTATCGCCCGGTGGCGACGATTTTAATCTCGCTCGCCATTACCCTCTGCGGCGTGCTGGGCTTCCGGTTGCTGCCGGTAGCGCCTCTGCCGCAGGTGGATTTCCCGGTGATCATGGTCAGCGCTTCGCTGCCAGGCGCCTCACCGGAAACCATGGCCTCGTCGGTTGCCACGCCGCTGGAGCGTTCGCTCGGGCGGATTGCGGGGGTCAACGAGATGACCTCCAGCAGCTCGCTGGGCAGCACGCGCATCATTCTGGAGTTCAGCTTCGACCGGGATATTAACGGCGCAGCGCGCGACGTGCAGGCGGCCATCAACGCCGCGCAAAGCCTACTGCCGAGCGGGATGCCGAGCCGCCCAACCTACCGCAAGGCCAACCCGTCCGACGCGCCGATCATGATCCTGACGCTGACCTCGGATACGTACTCGCAGGGGCAGCTGTACGACTTTGCATCCACCCAGCTGGCGCAGACAATCTCACAAATTAACGGCGTCGGCGACGTGAGCGTTGGCGGGAGTTCCCTGCCCGCGGTGCGCGTGGGGTTAAACCCGCAGGCGCTGTTTAACCAGGGCGTGTCGCTGGACGACGTGCGCTCCGCCATCAGCAACGCCAACGTGCGTAAACCGCAGGGAGCGATTGAGGACGGCAGCCACCGCTGGCAGATCCACACCAACGACGAGCTGAAAACCGCGGCGGAATATCAACCGCTCATCATCCACTATAACAACGGCGCGGCGGTGCGATTAGGCGACGTTGCCAGCGTCACCGATTCGGTGCAGAACGTGCGTAACGCCGGGATGACTAACGCAAAGCCGGCGATTCTGCTGATGATCCGCAAGCTGCCGGAGGCCAACATTATCGAGACGGTGAACAGCATTCGCGCCCGTCTTCCGGACCTGCAGGAGACCATACCGGCGGCGATCGATCTGCAAATTGCCCAGGATCGCTCCCCGACCATTCGCGCCTCGCTGGAAGAGGTAGAGCAAACGCTGGTGATCTCCGTCGCGCTGGTGATCCTGGTGGTCTTCCTGTTCCTGCGATCCGGCCGCGCGACGCTTATTCCGGCGGTCGCCGTGCCGGTCTCGCTGATCGGTACCTTTGCCGCCATGTATCTGTGCGGGTTTAGCCTCAACAACCTGTCGCTGATGGCCCTGACGATTGCGACGGGCTTCGTGGTGGATGACGCCATCGTGGTGCTGGAGAACATTTCCCGCCATCTGGAAGCGGGCGTGAAGCCGCTGCAGGCCGCGCTGCAGGGCACGCGCGAGGTGGGCTTTACGGTACTCTCCATGAGCCTGTCGCTGGTCGCGGTGTTCCTGCCGCTGCTGCTGATGGGCGGGCTGCCGGGCCGGTTGCTGCGCGAGTTTGCCGTCACTCTCTCCGTCGCCATCGGCATTTCGCTGGTCATCTCCTTAACGCTGACGCCAATGATGTGCGGCTGGATGCTCAAGCGCAGCAAACCCCATTCGCAGCCGCGCCGCAAAGGCTTTGGCCGTTTCCTGATGGCACTGCAGGAAGGTTACGGAAAATCGCTGAAGTGGGTGCTGAACCATACGCGTCTTGTCGGCCTGGTGCTGATGTGCACCATCGTGCTCAACGTCTGGATGTATATCACCATCCCGAAAACTTTCTTCCCGGAGCAGGACACCGGCGTGCTGATGGGCGGCATTCAGGCGGACCAGAGCATTTCATTCCAGGCGATGCGCGGCAAGCTGCAGGACTTTATGAAGATCATTCGGGAAGACAAAGCCGTGGATAACGTCACCGGCTTTACCGGCGGGTCACGCGTCAACAGCGGGATGATGTTTATTACCCTGAAACCGCGCGGCGAGCGCAACGAAACCGCCCAGCAGGTGATTGATCGCCTGCGGGTGAAGCTCGCCAAAGAGCCGGGGGCAAACCTGTTTTTGATGGCCGTTCAGGATATCCGCGTCGGTGGGCGACAGGCGAACGCCAGCTATCAGTACACGTTGCTCTCGGACGATTTGGCCGCCCTGCGCAAGTGGGAGCCGAAGATCCGCAAGGCGCTGGCTGCCCTGCCGGAGCTGGCGGACGTGAACTCCGATCAGCAGGACAACGGCGCCGAGATGGCGCTGACCTATGACCGCGAAACCATGTCGCGGCTGGGTATTAATGTTGAAGCCGCCAACAGCCTGCTGAACAACGCCTTCGGCCAGCGCGAGATCTCCACCATCTACCAGCCGATGAACCAGTACAAGGTGGTAATGGAAGTTGACCCGCGCTACACCCAGGACATCAGCGCCCTGGACAAAATGTTTGTGATTAACAACGACGGCAAGGCGATTCCACTCTCCTACTTCGCCAGCTGGCAGCCTGCCAACGCGCCGCTGTCGGTGAACCATCAGGGGCTATCGGCGGCGTCGACCATCTCCTTTAACCTGCCCGCCGGTTCGTCGCTTTCTGAGGCCAGCGACGCAATCAACCGCGCGATGACCCAGCTTGGCGTGCCGTCCACCGTGCGCGGCAGCTTTGCCGGGACCGCGCAGGTGTTCCAGGAGACGATGAACTCGCAGGTAATTTTGATTCTGGCCGCCATCGCCACGGTCTATATTGTGCTGGGCGTGCTGTACGAAAGCTACGTGCACCCGCTGACCATTCTCTCGACGCTGCCGTCGGCGGGCGTGGGGGCACTGCTGGCCCTGGAGCTGTTCGGCGCGCCGTTCAGCCTTATCGCGCTCATCGGGATCATGCTATTGATCGGCATCGTGAAGAAAAACGCCATCATGATGGTGGACTTCGCGCTGGACGCCCAGCGCAACGGCAACCTCTCGCCGGAAGAGGCCATCTTCCAGGCCTGCCTGCTGCGTTTTCGTCCGATCATGATGACCACCCTGGCGGCGCTGTTTGGCGCGCTGCCGCTGGTGATCTCGGGCGGCGACGGCTCAGAGCTGCGCCAGCCGCTGGGGATCACCATTGTCGGCGGCCTGGTGATGAGCCAGCTGCTGACGCTGTACACCACGCCGGTGGTCTATCTGTTCTTCGACCGCCTGCGGCTGCGCTTCTCGCGTAAAAACAGAACCACGGTGACCGAGTAAATGACCGATCTCCCCGCCAACGTTCGCTGGCAGTTATGGATAGTCGCCTTCGGCTTCTTTATGCAGTCGCTGGATACGACCATCGTCAACACCGCCCTCCCCTCCATGGCGAAAAGCCTGGGGGAGAGCCCGCTGCATATGCACATGGTGATTGTCTCCTACGTGCTGACGGTGGCCGTGATGCTGCCCGCCAGCGGCTGGCTGGCCGATAAGGTCGGCGTGCGGAACATCTTTTTTACCGCCATCGTGCTGTTTACCACCGGCTCGCTGTTTTGCGCCCAGGCCAATACCCTCGACCAGCTGGTGACGGCGCGCGTGCTGCAGGGCATCGGCGGGGCGATGATGGTGCCCGTCGGGCGGCTAACGGTGATGAAGATTATGCCGCGCGAGCAGTACATGGCGGCGATGACCTTTGTGACCCTGCCCGGTCAGGTGGGGCCGCTGCTGGGCCCGGCGCTGGGCGGCATTCTGGTGGAGTACGCCTCGTGGCACTGGATCTTCTTAATCAACCTGCCGGTGGGCATCATCGGTGCCATCGCCACCCTGGCGCTGATGCCGAACTACAAAATGCAGACGCGGCGCTTTGATTTCTTCGGTTTTATCCTGCTGGCGGCGGGCATGGCTACGCTTACCCTGGCGCTGGACGGGCAAAAAGGGCTCGGGATTTCCCCCCTGACGCTGGGTATTCTGGTCGCTCTCGGCGTCATCGCTATTTTGTGGTATCTGCGGCATGCCAGAGGTAACGATAAGGCGCTGTTCAGCCTGAACTTGTTTAAAAACCCCACCTACCGTCTGGGCCTGTCTGGCAGCTTTGCCGGACGCATCGGCAGCGGGATGCTGCCGTTTATGACGCCCGTTTTTCTGCAAATTGGCTTGGGCTTTTCGCCGTTCCACGCGGGCCTGATGATGATCCCGATGGTGCTCGGCAGCATGGGGATGAAGCGCATCGTGGTGCAGGTCGTGAACCGCTTTGGCTACCGTCACGTGCTGGTGGCCGCCACGCTGGGGCTGGCGCTGGTCAGCCTGCTGTTTATGGCCGTGGCGCTGATGGGCTGGTACTACGCTCTACCGCTGGTGCTGTTCTGCCAGGGGATTGTCAACTCCATGCGCTTCTCGTCGATGAACACCCTGACGCTGAAGGACCTGCCGGACGATCTGGCGAGCAGCGGCAACAGCCTGCTGTCGATGATCATGCAGCTCTCAATGAGCGTGGGCGTCACCATTGCCGGCCTGCTGCTCGGCATGTACGGCCAGCACCATCTCAGCGTCGACACGCCGGTGGCGCATCAGGTCTTTTTGTATACCTATATCAGCATGGCGGTCATCATCGCCCTGCCCACTTTCATCTTCGCCAGAGTGCCGGATGATACCAGCAAGAACGTCGTGATTAGGCGCGGCAAAAGGAGTGGCTCATGAAATTCTGGCGTCCGGGTATTACCGGCAAGCTCTTTGTAGCGATCTTCGCCACCTGTATCGTCCTGCTGATCACCATGCACTGGGCGGTGCGGGTGAGCTTTGAGCGCGGCTTTATTGATTACATCAAGCATGGCAATGAACAGCGTTTACAGGGCTTAAGCGATGCGCTGAGTGAACAGTACGCCCAACATGGCAACTGGCGTTTTCTGCGCAATAACGACCGCTTTATTTTCCAGATCCTGCGCTCGCTGGAGCACGATACCGGTGACGATCGCCCGGGGCCGGGCATGCCGCCGCACGGCTGGCGCACCCAGTTCTGGGTGATCGACCAGGATATGCGCCCCCTGGTTGGCCCGCGCGCGCCGATACCGCCGGACGGCACCCGGCGGGCGATTAAAGTCAATAACGCCACCGTTGGCTGGGTGATCGCCTCCCCGGTGGAGCGCCTGACGCGCAACACCGACATCAACTTTGACCGCCAGCAGCGCCGCACAAGCTGGCTGATTGTAGCCCTCTCCACGCTGCTCGCCGCGCTCGCCACCTTCCCGCTGGCGCGCGGTCTGCTCGCCCCGGTAAAACGGCTGGTGGAGGGTACGCACAAGCTCGCCGCCGGGGATTTCACCACCCGCGTCGATACCCGCAGCCAGGACGAACTGGGCAAGCTGGCGCAGGACTTTAACCAGCTTGCCAGCACGCTGGAGAAAAACCAGCAGATGCGCCGCGACTTTATGGCCG
This sequence comes from Enterobacter sp., assembly GCF_977039595.1. Classification (NCBI taxonomy): domain Bacteria; kingdom Pseudomonadati; phylum Pseudomonadota; class Gammaproteobacteria; order Enterobacterales; family Enterobacteriaceae; genus Enterobacter; species Enterobacter sp. The sequence continues at coordinate 24,231 of NZ_CDRQYH010000006.1, read as the reverse complement.
ATATCTCGCACGAGCTGCGCACCCCGCTGGCGGTGCTGCGCGGCGAGCTCGAGGCCATTCAGGACGGCGTGCGCCAGTTTACGCCCGAATCGGTGGCCTCCCTGCAGGCGGAGGTGGGCACGCTCACCAAGCTGGTGGACGATCTCCACCAGCTCTCCATGTCTGACGAAGGCGCGCTGGCCTACCAGAAAGCGCCGGTGGACGTGATTAACATTCTGGAAGTGGCGAGCGGCGCCTTCCGCGAGCGGTTTGCCAGCCGCGACCTGAAAATCGACCTCTCCCTGCCGGACAGCGCGGTGGTGTTTGGCGACAAAGACCGGCTGATGCAGCTGTTCAACAACCTGCTGGAAAACAGCCTGCGTTACACCGACAGCGGCGGAGGGCTGCACATCTCCGGCAGGCAGGAAAACGGGCGCTTTGCCCTCACCTTCGCGGATTCCGCCCCAGGCGTGCAGGACGCGCAGCTGGAAAAACTGTTTGAACGTTTCTACCGTACCGAAGGCTCCCGCAACCGCGCCAGCGGCGGCTCCGGCCTGGGGCTGGCGATTTGCGTTAACATCGTCGAGGCGCATAATGGCACGATCCGCGCCGCCCATTCGCCTTTTGGCGGGGTTAGCATTACAGTAGAGTTACCTCTGGAACGGGATTTATCGAGAGAAGTATGACCGAGTTACCGATTGACGAAAACACGCCGCGCATTTTGATCGTCGAAGACGAACCCAAGCTGGGACAGCTGCTGATCGACTACTTACGCGCGGCCAGCTATGCCCCGTCGCTGATAAGCCACGGCGACCAGGTGCTGCCGTACGTGCGCCAGACTCCGCCGGATCTGATCCTGCTGGATTTAATGCTGCCTGGCGTTGACGGACTGACCCTGTGCCGGGAAATTCGCCGCTTCTCCGACGTGCCGATCGTCATGGTCACCGCCAAAATTGAAGAGATTGACCGCCTGCTGGGGCTCGAAATCGGCGCGGACGACTACATCTGCAAGCCCTACAGCCCGCGCGAGGTGGTAGCCCGCGTGAAGACCATTCTGCGCCGCTGCAGGCCGCAGCGCGAGCTTCAGGTGCTGGACGCTGAAAGCCCGCTGATTGTGGATGAAAGCCGCTTCCAGGCAAGCTGGCGCGGCAAGCTGCTGGACCTGACCCCTGCGGAGTTCCGCCTGCTCAAAACCCTCTCCCACGAGCCGGGCAAAGTCTTCTCCCGCGAACAGCTGCTGAACCACCTGTACGACGATTACCGCGTAGTGACCGACCGCACCATCGACAGCCATATCAAAAACCTGCGCCGCAAGCTGGAAGCGCTGGACGCCGAACAGTCGTTTATTCGCGCGGTGTATGGCGTGGGGTATCGCTGGGAAGCGGATGCGTGCAGGATTGCCTAGTCATCCGCAGGTCAATCCAGGCCGGGTAAGGCGAAGCCGCCACCCGGCACAATAACTTTACCTCCCTGCCCCGCAGCGCTACAATGCCCGCCCTTAAAGTGGGGGATCTCCCCTTACCGCTGCACCAGGTGCACGCGGATCTGACCTGTCATCAGAACGAGAACAAACATGTTTAAACCGGAACTCCTTTCCCCGGCGGGAACGCTGCAAAATATGCGTTACGCTTTCGCCTATGGCGCCGACGCCGTGTATGCGGGCCAGCCGCGCTACTCGCTGCGCGTGCGTAACAACGAATTCAACCACGAGAACCTGCAGCTCGGCATCAACGAAGCGCATGCCCTGGGCAAAAAATTCTACGTGGTGGTCAACATCGCGCCGCACAACGCCAAGCTGAAAACGTTCATCCGTGACCTGAAGCCGGTGGTCGATATGGGGCCGGACGCGCTGATCATGTCGGACCCGGGTTTAATCATGCTGGTTCGGGAGAATTTCCCGGAGATGGATATTCACCTCTCCGTACAGGCTAACGCCGTCAACTGGGCGACGGTGAAGTTCTGGAAGCAGATGGGGCTGACCCGCGTCATTCTGTCCCGCGAACTGTCTCTGGAAGAGATCGAAGAGATCCGCACTCAGGTGCCGGATATGGAAATCGAAATCTTCGTCCACGGCGCGCTGTGCATGGCCTACTCCGGCCGCTGCCTGCTTTCCGGCTACATCAACAAGCGCGACCCGAACCAGGGCACCTGCACCAACGCCTGCCGCTGGGAATATAACGTCCAGGAAGGCAAAGAGGATGACATCGGCAACATCGTCCACAAGCACGAGCCTATTCCGGTGACCAACGTTGAGCCGACGCTGGGCATCGGCGCGCCAACCGACAGCGTGTTTATGATTGAAGAAGCCAAACGTCCTGGCGAGTACATGACCGCCTTTGAAGACGAGCACGGCACCTACATCATGAACTCGAAAGATCTGCGCGCCATCGCCCACGTCGAGCGTCTGACGCAGATGGGCGTGCACTCCCTGAAGATTGAAGGCCGCACCAAATCCTATTACTACTGCGCGCGTACCGCGCAGGTGTACCGTAAAGCCATCGACGATGCGGCCGCCGGTAAACCGTTCGATACCAGCCTGCTGGAAACTCTGGAAGGCCTGGCGCACCGCGGCTATACCGAAGGCTTCCTGCGCCGTCATACCCACGACGACTACCAGAACTACGAGCACGGCTACTCCGTTTCCGAGCGCCAGCAGTTTGTCGGTGACTTCACCGGCGAGCGTAAAGGCGCGCTGGCGGCCGTCGCGGTGAAAAACAAGTTCACCAAAGGCGACAGCCTGGAGCTGATGACCCCGCAGGGCAACATGAACTTCACGCTGGAGCATCTGGAAAACGGCAAAGGCGAAGCGATTGAGGTCGCGCCGGGCGACGGGCATACCGTCTGGCTGCCGGTTCCGGAAGAGGTGGAGCTGAAGTTCGCGCTGCTGATGCGTAACTTCAACGGTGAAAGCACCCGAAACCCACACGGCAAATAGTCAATCAGGGAAATTTTTTCGCGCTGGGATAATTCTTAGAATCGGATCACATACCGCTTCGTTCAATACGGGTATTATCCCCCCGCTGAAAAACATAACCCATAAATGCTAGCTGTACCAGGAACCACCTCCTTAGCCTGCGTAATCTCCCTTACGCGGGCTTATTTTTTGCCTTCTCTCCCCTCAATCCAGGCAATGAGTTCGTCGATTTGCTTCTCTGAGAACACGGCGATCCCATGCTCTGCGAGCAACGATGCCGCAACTCCCCTCCCCGCTTTATGTATTCCGCGAAAAGAACCGTCATAAATGAACTCACTACCGCACGTTGGGCTGCCATCGGTTAACAATGCAGCGCTACACCCCGACTCCTGAGCAGCGCGTAGCGCAAGCCAGGCTGCGAGCTGATAATGTGCGGTTACATCCTGCCCTGTATTTTCAATAATTCTGGCTTGCCCGTGCATCACGTCTTTCCCATCAGCGGACATAATCTCTGCCGGAGGACGAGGTACAGGCAACCCGGCCGCCAGTTCAGGGCAGTGGATAACCAGACGTTGTTCCTGTTGCCAGCGAGCAAGTTGCTCACCCATTCGCGCTTTCTCACTTGCGTTATAACGAACCCTGAAGCCCATCAGGCACGCGCTTACCAAAATTTTATTCATCATCACTTTCCTGTGATTACGTTCATATCATCGCTGGAGTGTAACGCGCTTTCGGGCATATTTTGTTCCTTTCATCCTGTTCTTACCCGCTTTTTTCCTCTCTGCTATACACTCTTACTAACGCTAAAAAAGGGAGCAGCGCGGATGGCAACCTATCCAGACAGTTTATTGATTCTCAACGGCAAAAGCGCGGGCAACGATCTGTTGCGTCAGGCAATTCACGGCTTGCGCGACGACGGCGCGCGCATTCACGTAAGGGTTACGTGGGAAAAAGGCGACGCGGCACGCTATATCAATGAAGCCCTCGTGCTTGGCGTTGAGACCATCATTTCCGGCGGCGGCGATGGCACTATCAATGAGATTGCTTCAGCGCTAATCGACCTGCCCCCGGCAAACCGCCCGGTGATGGGCATTTTACCGCTCGGCACCGCCAATGACTTTGCCACCAGCGCCGGGATCCCGGAGGAGTTAGAGAAGGCGCTCCAGCTGGCGATCCTCGGTAAAGCCACCGCCGTGGATATTGCGCAGGTGAATGATAAAACCTGCTTTATCAATATGGCGACCGGCGGGTTTGGCACGCGCATCACCAGCGAAACGCCGGAAAAGCTGAAGGCGGCGCTGGGCGGCGTGTCGTACCTGATCCACGGCCTGATGCGCATGGACACTCTCAAGCCTGACCGCTGCGAAATTCGCGGCGAGGATTTTCAGTGGCAGGGTGACGCGCTGGTAATTGGCATTGGCAATGGTCGACAGGCAGGCGGCGGTCAGCAGCTGTGCCCGGAGGCGCTGATCAATGACGGTCAGCTACAGCTGAGGATTTTCACGGGTGACGGCCTGCTGCCCGCGCTGTTTACCACGCTGACGCAGCCGGAAGAAAGTCCAAATATCATTGACGGGAAATCGGCGTGGTTTGAGGTAAATGCGCCGCACGGGATGACGTTTAACCTCGACGGAGAGCCGCTGAGCGGGACGCAGTTCCGCATTGAGGTGTTGCCCGGCGCGCTGCAGTGTCGGTTGCCGCCGGACTGTGTGCTTTTGCGCTGATGGTATTGCCGGGTGGCGGCTACGCCTTACCCGGCCTACACTTCGCCCTCAGGTCAGGCAATCGTGACTTTGCTGTCCAGATAGACGTCCTGCACCGCATTGATCAGCTTCACGCCGTCGGCCATCGATTTCTTAAACGCCTTACGGCCCAGGATCAGCCCCATGCCGCCCGCGCGTTTGTTAATAACCGCCGTACGCACCGCATCTGACAGGTCAGTATCGCCGCCCGCCGCGCCGCCGGAGTTAATCAGCCCAGCACGTCCCATATAGCAGTTCGCCAGCTGGTAGCGCACCAGATCGATCGGGTTATCGCTGGTCAGCTTGCTGTAAACGCGGTCATCGGTGTAGCCAAAGTTCACCGCTTTATAGCCGCCGTTATTCTCGGCCATTTTCTGCTTCACGATATCAGCGCCAATGGTCGCCGCCAGATGATTCGCCTGGCCGGTCAGGTCGGCCGACACGTGGTAATCCACGCCGTCTTTTTTGAACGCCGAGTTACGCAGGTACGCCCACAGCACGGTCACCATGCCGAGCTCATGAGCGCGCTCAAACGCCGCAGAGATCTCTTCAATCTGACGACGGGACTGTTCAGAGCCAAAGTAAATCGTCGCCCCAACGGCAACCGCCCCCATATTGAACGCCTGCTCGACGCTGGCGTAGAGCGTCTGGTCATATTCGGTAGGGTAACTCAGGGTTTCGTTGTGGTTCAGCTTCACGAGGAACGGAATGCGGTGGGCATAGCGACGCGAGACGGAGGCCAGCACGCCGTAGGTGGAGGCTACACAGTTACAGCCCGCTTCAATCGCCAGTTCAACAATGTTCTTCGGATCGAAGTAGAGCGGATTCGCCGCAAAGGAGGCGCCCGCCGAGTGCTCAACGCCCTGGTCTACCGGCAGAATAGAGAGATACCCGGTGCCGCCGAGCCGTCCGGTGTTGTAGAGCGTCTGCATATTTCGCAGCACGGCAGGGGGACGGTTGTTGTCGACCATCACGCGGTCAACGTAATCATGACCAGGCAGGTAAAGCTGGTCGGCTGGAATGGTCATACAACGATGCTGTAAAAGGCTGTCGGCGTCTTTGCCAAGCAACTGCGCAATATCAGTCATGTGATACTCCCGTAAGTTCGACGTCATGTCGGTGTGCGTTAATCCAGTCCCATTATTTATGGGCAGACTAAGCCTGGTACCGACTTAACAGATTTTCCAGCCTTTGCATTTTTTTTCAGCACAATCTGCTGGCTCGATTCGTGTACAACAAAACTGTTACATTGATCAAACAATCGCCACAAAGGTATTTAAAAGGTATTATTGAATGGTATGTTAAAGGCGTACCCTCTCTGACATGCAGGATTAAAAAATGAAAACGAAAGTCCAACTGTCATTCATGATGTTTGTTGAATGGTTTATCTGGGGCGCGTGGTTTGTGCCGCTGTGGCTGTGGCTGAGCAAAAGCGGTTTTACCGCGGGGGAAATTGGGTGGTCTTACGCCTGTACTGCCATTGCCGCTATCCTCTCCCCGATTCTGGTCGGCTCACTGACGGACCGCTTCTTCGCCGCGCAGAAAGTGCTGGCGGTGCTGATGTTTGCCGGCGCGATTCTGATGTACTTCGCCGCACAGCAAACCCAGTTCAGCACCTTCTTCCCGCTGCTGCTGGTTTACTCCCTGACCTACATGCCCACCATCGCGCTGACCAACAGTATTGCCTTCGCGAACGTGGATGACGTCGAAGCCGATTTCCCGCGTATCCGCGTGATGGGCACTATCGGCTGGATCGCCTCCGGTCTGGCGTGTGGGTTCCTGCCGCAGATGCTGGGCTACAGCGATATTTCCGATACCAATATTCCGCTGCTGATGACGGCCGCCAGCTCCGCCCTGCTCGGCGTCTTTGCCCTGTTCCTGCCGAACACCCCGCCGAAAAGTACCGGCAAGCTGGACTTCAAAGTGATGCTCGGGCTGGACGCGCTGATCCTGCTGCGCGACAGAAACTTCCTCGTGTTCTTCTTCTGCTCGTTCCTGTTCGCCATGCCGCTGGCCTTCTACTACATTTTCGCCAACGGCTATCTCACCGAAGTGGGAATGAAAAACGCCACCGGCTGGATGACGCTCGGCCAGTTCTCCGAAATCTTCTTTATGCTCGCCCTGCCGTTCTTTACCAAACGCTTTGGTATTAAGAAGGTCTTACTGCTGGGTCTGATTACCGCCGCCATCCGCTACGGGTTCTTCGTATACGGTGGTGCGGAACAGTACTTCACCTACGCCCTGCTGTTCCTCGGGATTCTGCTGCACGGCGTGAGCTACGACTTCTACTACGTCACCGCGTATATCTACGTGGATAAAAAAGCGCCGGTGCACATGCGCACCGCCGCACAGGGCCTGATTACGCTGTGCTGCCAGGGCTTTGGTAGCCTGCTGGGTTACCGCCTGGGCGGCGTGATGATGGAAAAAATGTTCGCATACAAAGAGCCGGTGAATGGGCTGACCTTCAACTGGGCCGGAATGTGGACGTTTGGTGCAATCATGATTGCCGTGATTGCCGTGCTGTTTATGCTGTTTTTCCGCGAATCGGACAAAGAGATCGCCGCAATTGCGGTGGTTGATGGCGATACCGCGCTGACACAAGGGGAAGTTAAATGAAACAAGAACGTGTTCTCGGTGCCCTTTACGGGCAGGCTTTAGGGGATGCGATGGGCATGCCGTCGGAGCTGTGGCCGAGAAAGCGCGTCAAGGCGCACTTCGGCTGGATTGACCGCTTTTTACCCGGCCCGGCAGAGAATAATGCGGCCTGCTATTTCAAACAGGCAGAGTTTACCGACGATACCTCAATGGCGCTGTGCCTGGCTGATGCGATCGTCGAGTGCGACGGGGAGATCAACGCGGACGTTATCGGCAAGCATATTCTGCGCTGGGCTCTGGATTTCGATGCGTTTAATAAGAACGTGCTCGGCCCGACCTCCAAAATCGCGCTTAACGCAATTCGTGACGGCAAGCCGGTCAGCGAGCTGGAAAACAACGGCGTGACCAACGGGGCGGCGATGCGCGCCTCCCCGCTGGGCTGCCTGCTTCCGGCGACGCGTCTGGAACACTTTGTTGAGCAGGTGGCGCTGGCCTCCAGCCCGACCCATAAATCGGACCTCGCCATTGCCGGCGCGGTGGTGATTGCGTGGGCGGTTTCCCGTGCCGTCGACGGCGAAAGCTGGCAGAACATCGTCGATGCCCTGCCGGGTATCGCCCGCTATGCGCAGGAGGCGAAAACCACCACCTTCAGCGCGTCGCTGGCGGCGCGTATTGAGCTGGCGCTTAAGACCGTACGGGAAGCCAACGGCATCGACTCCGCCAGCGAGCAGATTTATCAGCTTGTCGGCGCAGGAACCAGCACCATTGAGTCCGTCCCGGCGGCCATTGCGATGGTCGAACTGGCGGAAACCGATCCGAACCGCTGCGCCATTTTATGCGCCAACCTGGGCGGCGATACGGACACCATTGGCGCCATGGCGACAGCCATCTGCGGCGCGCTCCACGGCGTTCAGGCGATTGACCCGGCGCTGAAGGCCGAGCTCGACGCCGTTAACCGGCTCGATTTCGGTCACTATTGCGAGAAACTGCTGCACTATCGGGAGCAAAGGGAGGGCGTATGAATGCATTTGCCCAACGTCTCGACACCCTGCACGCCACGCGCCCGGTGACGGTGCTGGGCGCAGCGGTGATAGACGTCATCGCCGACGCCTACGCCCTGCCCTGGCGCGGGTGCGATATCGAGCTTAAACAGCAGGGCGTGAATATCGGCGGCTGCGCGCTGAATATCGCCATCGCCCTGAAGCGGCTCGGCATTATGGCGCAAAACGCTCTGCCCGTCGGTCACGGCGTCTGGGCGGATATTATCCGCAACGCCATGGCGAAGCAGGATCTGCACAGCGCCGTGGAGGCCGATACGGGCGACAACGGCTGGTGCCTGGCGCTGGTTGAGCCTGACGGCGAACGTACCTTTATGTCCTTTAGCGGCGTGGAGAACCAGTGGCAGCAGCGCTGGCTGGATGCGCTTTACGTTCCGCAAAACAGTCTGGTTTATTTGTCCGGCTACCAGCTGGCATCGCCGTGCGGCGAGCTGCTGACACGTTGGCTGGAGGGATTACAGGACGTGACGGCATTGATCGATTTCGGCCCCCGCATCGCGGATATTCCCGACGCGCTGATGGAGCGGATTATGGCCTGCAGGCCAATCGTGTCGCTCAATCGTCAGGAAGCGGAACTTGCAGCTGAAAGATTAGGTGTGGAGTCTGAAAACCTGGGTGAAGTGTGGCAGCAACGCTTCGGCGCCGCGCTAATTGTGCGCCATGATAAAGACGGTGCTATGTGGTATGAGGGTGACGCCTCGGGCGTTGTTCCGGCGTTCCCGGCGACGGTTGTGGACACCATTGGTGCTGGCGACAGCCACGCGGGCGGCACGCTGGCAGGGCTGGCAGCGGGATGGTCACTGGCAGACGCCGTTTTGCTGGGGAATGCCGTGGCGTCCTGGGTGGTCAGCCACCGCGGCGGCGATTGCGCCCCGACTCGTGAGGAATTACTCCTCGCACACAAAGACGTATAGATCGCTGCGACAGTAGCTGATGCTGTACTCAATCGGACGGTGCTGCTGGTCAAGCGCAACCTGCTTGATCACCAGCACCGGTATTTTTTCATCCATCTTAATGTGCGCCTGAAACTCGCTGTCCGGCATGCGGGCGCTCACCCTTGAGCGGGTGCGCTGCGGGAAGATGTTCTGACTGCGGAAGTAGTCGTACAGCGAAATGCCAATGGCATCCGGATCGGGAATTAACCCGACCGGGACCCAGGACTCTTCAATCGACACCGCATCGTCATCCACATAGCGAATGCGCTTAAGTAAAAAAACCTCGCTGTCCGGGGAGATCGACAGGTGATTAGCCACCTCTTCCGGGCATTTCACCACCCGCTTGTTGACCCACAGCGTATTGGGCTTTTGGCCGCGCAGCACCACCTGCTGCGAGAACCCGCGCGCCTCTTTCAGCGAATATTCAAAGATGTTGTTGATTTGCGTGCCATATCCACGGGAACGCGTCACCACGCCCTCTTCCTCCAGCGCCTGCATTGCCTTTCGCACGGTGATGCGCGACACGCCGGTTAACTGGCTCAGATCGCGCTCGCCGGGCAAAATATTCCCGTGCTCCAGCACCCCGCTGCGCACCGCATTTTTTACCGTTTCGGCAAATTTCAGGTACAGCGGCGTGTTGTCCGGCGCGGCGATCCGTTCATTCAGTTGAGCGATTAACCGGGTATGCGCTTGTTCCATCTCTGTTTTCTCAGGCGTGGTGTTTCCTGCCAGTATACTGGGTTACCACCATGCATGAAAATGATGAACCGGCCCAATACCGTGACCGACTTCCAGAGTATCGGCTTTTGCCAGCGCCGCCGAGAGCCAGGCTTTCGCTTCGCTAACCGTATCGGCCCAGCCTTCATGCCGGGGACGCAGCGCCGCCAGCGCGGCGGAGAGCGTGCAGCCCGTGCCGTGGGTGTTTTTGGTCTGCACGCGCGGCGCGGTAAAACGTACTTCGCCATCGCGGGTAAAGAGCCAGTCCGGGCTTTCAGCATCGTCAAGATGACCGCCCTTCATCAGCACCGCGCCGCAGCCCATCGCCAGCAGCGCGTTTCCCTGCGCTTTCATCTCGCGTTCCGTTTGCGCATGCGATGTGCCTAACAGCGCGGCGGCTTCCGGCAGATTGGGCGTGATAAGCGCCACCTGCGGCAGCAGTTTTGTACGCAGCGTCTCCACGGCGGAGGCCGAAAGCAGCGGGTCGCCGCTTTTTGCCAGCATGACGGTATCCAGCACCACGTTTTGCACCTGATAGCGTTTAAGCCGCTCGGCCACCGCTTCCACAATATCCGTCTCGGCCAGCATGCCGATCTTGGTGGTATCGATGCGCACGTCGCTGAACACAGAATCCAGCTGCGCGGCAACAAAATCCGGCTCGATACGGTAGACCGACTGCACGCCGCGCGTGTTTTGCGCCACCAGCGCGGTAACGACCGAGCAGCCGTACGCGCCAAGGGCCGAGAATGTTTTCAGGTCAGCCTGGATACCCGCGCCGCCGCTGGGATCGGTGCCGGCAATGGTCAGGGCGTTAATCCGCTTCATGCCTGCTCCTCCAGCGTATAGAGCGCATCCAGGAACGCGCTGGCAAAACTGCCCGGGCCACGCGACTGCGCAACCGCGACCGTTCCGGCTCGTTTCATCCATCCGCAGGCGGCAGCGACGTTATCCAGCCGGTCACCCGGCAGCGAGCAGCTCGCCGCCACAACGGCAGAGAGCGCGCACCCGGTGCCCACCACGCGCGTCATCAGCGGGTCACCGCCGGTAACCGTTCGGGTACGTTGCCCGTCCGTGATGTAATCCACCTCGCCGGTGACGACCACAACGGCATTGGTCTGGCGAGCCAGCGCCTGTGCAGCGGGCACCGCGCTGGCTGCGGTATCGGTCGTATCAACGCCGCGCCCGCCCGGGCTCATCCCGGCAAGAGCAAGGATTTCAGAGGCATTGCCGCGAATGGCCGCCGGTTTCAGGGCAAGGATTTGATGGCAAAACCGGGTGCGGAACGTCAGGGCGCCCACGGCAACCGGGTCCAGCGTCCAGGGCTTGCCTGCCGCCACCGCGCTCTCAATCGCCCGGCGCATCGACTGGGCGCGCGGCGCGGTCAGCGTGCCAACGTTGACCAGCAGCGCATCGGCGATCGCGGCAAACTGCTCGGCCTCTTCGGCCTCAATCACCATCGCCGGGGATGCGCCAAGCGCCAGCAGAACGTTGGCCGTAAAGGTCTGTACGACATCATTGGTCATACAATGGGTCAGCGGAGAACGGGTGCGGAAGTGATGTAAAACGTGTAAATCGAGCAGGTCAGGCTGCATGGGTTCGCTCCTGCCTTGCGTGAAGAAGCGATGACCGGGAAGGCATCTGACTTCCCTACGCTGGCATTATCCAGATCAGGTAATACGGGTATTTCTCAGCCTTCAACGAAGAAGGGCACCCCGAGTCAAAATACTTTTAAAACAATGATTTATTGAAATCAATGTTCTCATTCAGTGTAACCGTGGCCACAGGCCAGGCGCAAGGGGTTTTGATTTATCACGGCAGCGATCGCGTTATGAATCTCCCTAAACACTTTTTCGCTAGCATCTTCAACATAAATATTTTTTCCTGGTATATCCCGGAACAAAAATGAGCTGAATTTATTTTCATTCGAAGCTGACGAAAGGTTCGATAATAAATAATCGGCAAAAAACCATAAATTTACATAAACTGTTATGTGTATTATTAACCCATTCAAATCAAAACACTTAAATATATTTAATGTATTAGTGTTTTATATCTAATTTGACTCTCATCCATTATGAATCGCTATCTTATTGTATTATAAGATTATTAAGCCGAGCTTTTCTGGAACGGTTCGTTTTGCTATTCCTGCTATTTATGATTTAGATCAATAATCAAAATTACACATTCATAGATAGTTACTGCACGTTACGAAATAAGTTATCAAACCAAAATTTTCAACGTTAATAGTGAATTATTTCAGATATAACAAGGCGTTGTATCTTCCCGCCAGGATAGCGCCCTTACTTTATTTTTTCTTGTAGTGATGATGAGAGCTTTAAAATGAACTATTTAAATACAACAGCTATCGCTGTTTTTGGTTTTGTGTTTGCTGGTTCAATGAATACTGCAAATGCTGCGGAAGCAAACATAAACCTTGACGATAACGTCAACAATCCAGGTGCTCACATTCAAATTCAGGGTACCGATAAAACCGCCTATAACCTTGATAACATTGAGGGGAGTAACATTAAGCAAGACGGGCAAATCTATAACCTTCAGGGCGATATTGACAGAGCAAATACAGCTATTAATAAAGCACAAGATACAGCTAACACCGCTCAAGATGGCGTAAATGCTAACACTCAAGCTAACGCTATCCTTAACCAGAAAGTCGACGATTACAAAGCAGATCAGACAATCACTGATAACAAACAGAATATATTGATTGATAACACTAATAATAAAGCAGACGCGGCTTTACAAGGCGTTATTACTAACGGTCAAGCAATTATTGATACAAACACGAGAGTAGATAAAACTGACATCACCGCGACCAATGCGAACAACAAAGCAGACGCCAACACTCAAGCGCTAGCAAGTAAGGTAGATAAAAGCATTTTCAACGCCGATCAGGATAGACAAGATCAAGCACTTCAGGATGCCTCTGGCAAAGCGACTCAGGCATTTAATACGGGCGCTTATGCGCAATCTTTAGCTGTCGATGCAGAAACGGTAGCCGCAGCGAATAAATCTGCTGTTGCTACCGTTCAGTCACGCCAGCAAACACAGGAAGCGACAATTCAGAATCACAGCGCACAATTAGCGAATCATGAATCACGTATTACTGCGTTAGAGAGTCAAAATAACGCTAAGTTCTCTTCTCTGGAGAATCAGCAGAATGAGGATCGCAAGGAATATCGTGCTGGTATCGCTGGCGCTGCTTCTCTTGCTGGTTTGCATTACGTTGATACAGATAACGCGGTTGCCGTCGGTGCTGCCAACTTCAAAGATGCGCAAGGTTATGCGATCGGCTACCGTCATAAGTTCGCTGAGAATGTAGCTGCTACTCTCTCTACATCAGGTACATCCAACGGCAATGAAATTGTTGCGGCGTCCGCATCATACGGATGGTGATGTTACAGTATTAAAACAAAATGCCAGTGAGCTAAAGAAATCGCCCATGAGTTTTGATCAGCTGGCTATAACTCAATACATTGCTGCTCGCAAATAAAATGACAAAGTACATTTTTATCTCCGCTGTTTTGTATCTCACTTTTATTTTATTAGGGATATGGATCGGCTTGATGTTAGGCACCTATATTTATAATTGTAATTACTGAGGCAATAATGAAAAAGTTAATGATGATAGCGGCTGTATTATATCTTGCTGCGTGTTCCTCACCAGCTCAATGGATGGCGGATTGTCAAAGCAAGGGGGTGAGTAAAGACGCTTGTTATATTGCAGAGCAAAACCGCACTACAGCCATTAACGCTGCTGCAGAAAAACAGGCTTTGGAGAATGCTGCTCAACTTGCACAATCAGCACATAAGCATTTTCCTGAAGGCTGCACTCAGGTTATGGATGCTGCGGGTCGTTGTGACAGCAGGCCTGCCAAAGCGAGCGGCGATGTTATACAGTTTTCAGGTGAAGCGGATCACGTTATGAATAAGCCAATCTCTGATGCTGCTGAATATCTGCTTTCGAAAGGCTGGAAGCCAAATAAGGGTTTATGGCACAAGGGTAGCTATATTATGCAGCTGGTTGTCGAGAAAGAGAGAGTTCTAAACGCACAATTATCAAAAATGTGATCTTAGCACTACGCTCCCTCCTGATAAGATTTACATAGCCCCATTTGTATGGGGCTTTATTTTAGCTCATGACTAAATACAGATTTACTCTAACTGCCACGCCCCGCCATGAATAAGCGATGCTCCTCCCGTCCAGGCAAATAACGCCAGCTCGCGGCATTCGGCATCAGGATAAATACGGCTGCTGAGGCACGCCTCACCTTCGTTAACAAACACTTCCACCGAAGAGCAGTCAAAGAACAGGCGCAGGCTGAGCGCGTCGTTCAGGTTAAGCGCGACGCTTCGGGTACCGCACAGGCCATACTGTGGATAGTGTCGCTCCAGCACCAGGCGCTGCATCTGGGCATCAACATAGAGGCGTAGGCCGTCGCCGAGACGAATGCCGTATTGCTCCGCGCTGCTATTCGTGCAATCCCATTGCAGAATGACTTCCATCGCATCGCAGTGTTCCACCAGCGTCATCTGCTGGTTATTAAGTGTACTTATCGGCCAGGGGAACCACGCCCCGCGCAGGGCTTCAACTTCTCTGGCTGGCCGCATTTGCAGATGGTTATCCGCACTCAGCGTCAGCTCGCGCGGTAAAGAAAGCATACCCGCCCAGCCATCCTGCTGTTCCGGCAGGGGCGATTCCCACATGTCCAGCCAGCCGATAACAATGCGGCGGCCGTCAGGAGTCAGGAAACTTTGCGGCGCATAGAAATCATACCCGCGATCCATCTCCACAAATTCCCCTTCACGCACAAAAGGTTGGCCGGGCTGCCACTCGCCCAACAGGTAGCCGCTCTGGAAAAGATTACGATTTTTGAATCCCTCTGCCGCCAGCCCCTGAGGCGAAAACATCAGCACGCGTTTACCGTTGAGGGTAAAAAAGTCCGGGCATTCCCACATATAGCCCATCTCTTTTTCAGCCACCGCAAGCACGCCCGTATCCAGCCACTCGCGCAGATCGGCAGAACGGTATACGCGCACCTGGCCCGTCTCACCGTCGCGCGCGCCGACAACCATGTACCAGCTCTCCCCTTCACGCCACACTTTCGGGTCGCGGAAGTGATGCAGTCCAGGCGGCGTGTCAACGATCGTTCCCTGCCGGGCAAAATGAATACCGTCACGGCTGGTGGCCAGACACTGCAACTGGTAGAGATTAGCCTCATCGCCAGGATCTCCGTGGAATTTATGTCCGGTATAAATCAGCGCCAGCGTATCGCCATCGACTACCGCCGAGCCGGAAAAACAGCCGTCCTTGTCGTCTGGTCCTTCCGGTGCCAGCGCAACAGGGAGGTGCTCCCAGTGAACTAAATCCTTGCTGCGCGCATGGCCCCAGTGCATCGGACCCCACTGGGTCGAATATGGATGATGCTGGTAAAACGCGTGATACCAGCCGTCAAACCACACCAGGCCATTAGGGTCGTTCATCCAGCCAGCTCGCGCAGCGAGGTGGTAACGGGGATACCAGCGCAGGTTAAGCCCTTCGCGTCTGGACTGAAGTTCCTGTTCTGCTTTCGTAATGGAATACGCCATTTCTCTACTCTTTGATCAGATGGTGGAAGGTTGCGGCATGAGCGGGTCAGAAGAGAACTTACCCGAGCGCAACAGGAAGATGGAGATAAACGTGGTGCTGAAGACCAGTAGACCCATGATGAGATAGGACTGGGCAAAGCCGTATTTCTCATAGCTGTAACCTGCCAGCGGCGACAGCACCGAGGCAATCACCGAGCTTGTACAGGCAAAGCCCACCAGATAGAGGGTGGAAGAGAGCCGCTTATCAAAATGCAGGCTGTTGTATTTAAAGATGGAGACCAGCAAAACGGGCAGCTCAACCGCGTGCAATAGCTTGGTAATGGAGATCAATACCGGACCCTCAACCAGACCCGATGCCACCATACGCATCGCCATCACCATTCCGGCGAAAATCAGGCCGTTTTTCGCACCGAGGCGATTCACCAGCCACGGGGCGCAAAACATGCCCGCCGCCTCAAGGAAAACCTGGAAGGAGTTGAGATAGCCGTACATGGCGTTTCCTTCCTGCAGCGTCGGGAACTGTGAGGAGAAATAGACCGGGAACTGCTGGTCGTAGACGCCATAAATACAGGTGCCGATAACAAAAAACACCAGCGCCCAGAAGCGCGGCAGCGTCAACAGACGTAAGGCATCCTCCAGCGTGACCTTACCGCCGGATACCGCCTCCTGCATGGCGTGCGGCGCGGAAGAGACTCTTAGGCGCGCCAGCAACACAAAAAACACCAGCCCGGCGCAGCTCGCCACCGCGAAGTTCAGCTTCGGGTTAATGTTAAACAGGAGCCCGGCAAAAAAGGTTGCTGCCGCCCAGCCCAGCGATCCCCACATCCTCGCCTTGCCAAACTCAAACTGACTCTGGCGGGCCACGCGCTCGGTATAGGACTCCAGTACCCCTATCCCGCCGTTAAACGTCAGGCCGATATAAATCCCACCGAAAATACTGCCGAGTAACACGTTAATTTGCAGCAGATAACCAAACAGCAGGAAGGCCGGGCCAGAAAGAATGAGCAGGCTGGTCAGAAACCAGAGCAGGTTTTTGCGCAGGCCAAGCTTGTCCTGAATGAAGCCGTAGCAGATTTGCGCGCACAGCGCGGAGACGGACAGCACGGCATAGATGACTCCCGTATCCCCTGCCTTTAACCCCACCTCCTGGTGGAGCCAGATAGAGAGCAACGAGCCGGAAGATGACCATGTGACAAAAAAGAAAAACAGTAATGCGCTTAATAAAGGGTAGCTGTGAGAGTGATGCGTTTTCATCATGACATTCTCATATTGGAGTAATGACATTATGGTAACGTTAACATTTACGCTTTCTCATCCGGTTTGGCGGAAATTTAAGATGTTAATCACGAAAGTTAACGTTAACATTGATAGAATGAGATCGCGATCAAATATTAATCACTGAATTAAATATGGCCTGCCCTGTGCATCAGCTTTCCTTTTACATCAGCCACTTAGTTGTATACCCTTTCCCGCAGAGCATTAACGGAGTAAGAAAATGGCTTCCCTGAAGGACGTCGCAAAGCTGGCTAACGTATCGCTGATGACGGTCTCCCGCGCGCTGAATAGCCCGGAGCGCCTTAAACCTGAAACGCTGGCGCGCGTTAAGCTTGCTATCGAGCAGACCAGCTACGTTCCTGACCTGTCCGCCAAGAAAATTCGCGGCGCGCATGCCTCGCCTAAAACCATAGGCGTACTGGCGCTCGATACGGTGACGACACCTTTTTCGGTGGAGATCACGCTGTCAATTGAAGAGACGGCCAGAATGCACGGCTGGAACAGCTTCGTGATGAATATGTTTACCGATGACAACCCGGACGCCATTGTCGACCTTCTTCTCTCTCATCGGCCTGACGGAATTATCTACACCACCATGGGGTTACGTCAGGTTCCTCTCCCGGCCAAACTTCTCACCCTTCCCTGCGTGCTGGCCAATTGCGAAAGTGACGGCGAAAAGGTCGCCAGCTATATTCCTGATGATGAACAGGGGCAGTATACCGCCGTGCGGGCGTTACTCGCGAAGGGTTATCGACGACCTCTCTGCCTGCATTTGCCTGAGGGGCATCTGGCCACAACCCGTCGTCGTCAGGGGCTGGAGCGTGCATGCCGTGAAGCGGGGCTCGATCCGGACGGCCTGGCGCACAGCTATATGGCACCCGGCGATGAGCACTACCGCGACATTCCGTCAGTGTTGCTGGCTCACATCCAGAATGGCATTCCCCGGTTTGACGCGGTTATCTGCGGCAACGATCGTATCGCGTTTATGGTGTATCAGACGCTGCTGGGGCAAGGGCTTCGCATACCGGAAGATGTCGCCGTTATCGGCTATGACAATATGGTGGGTATTGGAGAGCTGTTCCTGCCGCCACTCACGACGGTTCAACTGCCGCACTATGAAATTGGTCGTCTGAGCGCCTTGCATATTATTAACGGTGAAGAGCATCTGGAAACCACGCGCGTAGAAAGTCCATTTTTACTGCGTGATTCCGTTGCGCATGTAACGTAAGCCTGCTTTTTTGCCCATGACGCAAAAACAGGGAGCGTTCCCCTCTTTTTTGCCGTTCGATGGCACGTTTTGTCACACTCTTTTCCGTGTCTTTACACACCGGGTAAACGGGCCATAACCCGCTGTTTTTATTTGGCATAAAATGCAATTTTCTTTTTAAAAATGGGGATATTTCCTCGCTACAGCCGCGTGTCACAAAACAGTAAACAAATTAACCATTGAGCCCCGTGGCAAAAGGCTCTATATTGGCGGCGTTTTTTTCAGGCCCCCATCTGTTTTTTAACTTTTTATTCAATCGTGGCTCATAACGAAGCGGCGGTTGTAGGAGTGATATGATGACGGATAAAGTCCGTATTGACACCGTAGATGCCCACAAAAGCAACGAAACCTATCTGGCCCGTCAGGCCGAGTTTGAATCTAACGTCAGGAGTTATCCGCGCAAACTGCCTTTAGCCATCACTAAAGCAGAAGGCGTGTGGATCACCGATGCAGATAATAAAGAATACCTTGACTGTTTAGCAGGCGCGGGGACCCTTGCGCTTGGCCATAACCATCCTGATGTGCTGAAAAGCATCCAAAATGTCATTACCAGCGGCTTGCCGTTACATACCCTGGATCTGACTACGCCTCTGAAAGACGCGTTTTCTGAATACCTGCTCTCTCTGCTGCCTGGTCAGGGCAAAGAGTACTGCCTGCAGTTCACCGGTCCATCCGGTGCTGACGCCGTTGAAGCGGCGCTGAAGCTGGCGAAAAAAGTGACCGGTCGTAGCGGTATCATCAGCTTCTCTGGTGGTTACCACGGCATGACTCACGGCGCACTGTCCGTGACCGGCAACCTGTCTCCGAAAGAAGCG
Source organism: Enterobacter sp. (assembly GCF_977039595.1). Lineage (NCBI taxonomy): Bacteria > Pseudomonadati > Pseudomonadota > Gammaproteobacteria > Enterobacterales > Enterobacteriaceae > Enterobacter > Enterobacter sp. Next base: position 5,327 of record NZ_CDRQYH010000006.1, on the reverse strand, counting down.
GTTGACGGTATGATGCCAGAAGTCCAGTTCATGCCTTACCCGCACGAATACCGTTGCCCGCTGGGTATCGGTGGTGAAGCGGGCGTGAAGGCGCTGACTTACTACTTCGATAACCTGATCAACGACGTTGAAAGCGGCGTGCGTAAGCCTGCAGCTGTGATCCTGGAAGCGGTTCAGGGCGAAGGCGGCGTGAACCCGGCTCCGGCTGAGTGGCTGCAGCGCATCCGTAAAGTGACTCAGGAACACGGAATTCTGCTGATCCTCGACGAAGTTCAGGCTGGCTTTGCCCGTACCGGTAAATTCTTCGCCTTCGAACACGCGGGCATCGAGCCAGACATCATCGTGATGTCTAAAGCAGTCGGTGGCGGTCTGCCGCTGGCCGTGCTCGGCATCAAAAAGCAGTTCGACGCATGGGCCCCAGGTCACCACACCGGTACCTTCCGCGGCAACCAGCTGGCGATGGCAACCGGTCTGACGACGCTGAAAATCCTGAAAGACCAGAACATCGCAGGCAAAGTGGCTGCGCAAGGCGAATGGCTGAAAAGCCAGCTGAAAGAGATGGCGAAACGTTACCCGGTTATCGGCCACGTTCGCGGTCTGGGCATGATGATCGGTATCGAGATCGTTAAGCCACACGAAGCCGCAGACCACATGGGCTGCTTCCCGGGCGACGGCGAGCTGTCTGCACTGATTCAGAAGAAGTGCTTCGAAGCCGGTCTGATTCTGGAGCGCGGTGGTCGTAACGGTATCGTTCTGCGTCTGCTGCCGTCTCTGCTGATCAGCGATGAAGAGCTGAAGATCTTCCTGGATAAATTTGAGCAGGCACTGCTTGCTGCGGGCGTTCGCCCGGCGTAACCGGAGTTGTTGATTACGATGTCTGATTCAAACCCAATTTTGTTCTCCTCTGCGCAGAGCATTGAAGCTTACCAGCAGGCGATTGAACAAAGCACTCAGGCTGTGATGCAGTGGCTGAAACAGCCTGAGATGTACCAGGGCAAAACGGTCGCGGAACTGCGCGACCGTATTAAGCTGGATTTCAACCCGAAAGGGCTGGGCAACGAAGCGGCGATTGAACGCGCCGTGGAGTTCTTCCTGAAAGACAGCCTGTCCGTTCATCACCCGCAGTGTGTGGCGCACCTGCACTGCCCAAGCCTGGTCGTAAGCCAGGCGGCGGAAGTGCTGATCAACGCCACTAACCAGAGTATGGACTCCTGGGATCAAAGCCCGTCCGCAACCATCATTGAGATCAAACTGATCGAGTGGCTGCGTACCCGCGTGGGTTATCAGGCTGGCGACGCGGGTGTCTTCACCAGCGGCGGTACCCAGAGCAACCTGATGGGCCTGATGCTGGCGCGCGATGCGTTCTTTGCGCGTCAGGGTCATTCCGTTCAGCAGGACGGCCTGGTAGGCGATCTGCGTAAGATCCGCGTACTGTGCTCCGAGAACGCGCACTTCTCCGTGCAGAAAAACATGGCGCTGATGGGCCTGGGCTACCAGTCCGTGGTGCAGGTGAAAACGGACGAATTCTCCCGCATGGATCTGACCGATCTGGCGGCGAAAATTGAACAGTGCAATGCGAACGGCGAGCAGATTCTGGCGATCGTCGCGACGGCAGGTACCACCGATGCCGGTGCTATCGACCCGCTGCGCGCGATTGCAGAACTGGCCGCGAAGCAGAACATCTGGGTACACGTTGATGCAGCCTGGGGCGGCGCGCTGCTGATGTCTGAGCAGTATCGTCACTACCTTGACGGCATTGAGCTGGTGGATTCTGTGACCCTGGACTTCCACAAACAGTTCTTCCAGACCATCAGCTGCGGCGCGTTCCTGCTGAAAGAAGCGCGTCACTATGAGCTGATGCGCTATCAGGCGGCTTACCTGAACTCTGAGTTCGATGAAGAAGCGGGCGTGCCTAACCTGGTGTCCAAATCTCTGCAGACCACCCGTCGTTTTGACGCGCTGAAGCTGTGGATGAGCCTGGAAGCGCTGGGTCAGGAGCAATACGCGGCGATCATCGATCACGGCGTGACCCTGGCGCAGCAGGTTGCGGCCTACGTGAAAGCGCAGCCTGCGCTGGAACTGGTTATGCAGCCGCAGCTGGCAAGCGTTCTGTTCCGCTTCCGTGGACAGGTGCAGGTGGATGACGCGGGCATCGCCCTGCTGAACCAGAAAATTGGTGACGCGCTGCTGGAATCCGGCCGTGCGAACGTCGGTGTGACCGAGCATAACGGCGTGACCTGCCTGAAGCTGACGCTGCTGAACCCAACCGTGACGCTGGAAGATATCAAAATCCTGCTGTCTCTGGTTGAGCGCACTGCTCAGGAAGTTCTGGCTAAGTAATACAACACCCCTCTTCCGCCGGGAGAGGGGTTATTTTTACAGCCCTGCCCACCACATCCTAAATTTCAATCCCCAGTAGCTCGTCCAGCCCGTTGTGGTACTCACCACGTTCCCCTTCGACACAACCACCAGCGTTGGCGTGACGCTCACTTGCCATTGCTGCGACAAAGCACCGTTTGCATCGTTAATCACCGGCATTTTCAGCTGTTTCTTTTCAACCCAGCGCGCAAGCTTTGCATTGTCACCAGAACGCATGGCGATACTCACCACGTTCCCTCCCTCTTCTGCCAGTTGATTAACCGAGGGCGTCGTATAACGGCAAATGCTGCACCAGGTCGCCCAGACGTAAATCAGCAGCGGACGCTCCTGGCTGAGCGCAGCGATATCGTGAATGTTGCCGTCGATGCTCTGCATCGGTGTTGCGCTAAAACTGGCGGGGAGCATCGGTTTTCGGTATTGATCCACACCCCACACTACGGCCAGCGTCAGCAGAACGAGTATTATCCCTTCCCGCGCCCAGCGGCGCAGTCGATTGATTTTGCGGTTGTCCATTGTGACCTCGTGTTTTAACGGAGGTCATCTTAGCGGGCATTACACCACTATGCTGTAAAGAAGTGTCGCGTCTGTTTGCTGGTGAAGATCATTTCATCGATGAGGCTTACCAAACGGATAACGGTTATCAGGTAGGTTCATTTTTGTTACATTTTTTTTCGAACAAGCCATAGTCTGATATTTAAAATAGGCAGGTTGCCGTATTGTTGACAGGCAAAATCAAACTTAAAAACCGTTCAACTGGAGAAAAAATGGCTAAGTGTAAATGGCTGCTTCTGGGTGTCGTGATGTCTCTGGCAAGCGCGGCGAATGCAGCACCACAAGCGGCATCCGGCATCAAGGCCTATGAAGAACAAGAGTTCATCGCTGACTTCACGAAATTCAAAATTGGCGACACGGCGCCGGCGCAGTATCAAACGCCGGAGTACACCATCAAACAGTACCAGCTGCGTAACCTGCCGGCTCCGGATGCCGGAACCCACTGGACCTACATGGGCGAGAACTATGTGCTGATCGGCGATGCGGATGGCAAAATCTACAAAGCCTACAATGGAGATATTTTCTATCACCGCTAATACCATCCTGATTCGCCCCTGGCAGGAAAGCGATCGCCCTTTCCTGCGCACGCTTTTCCTCCACGCCCGGCGTGAAGCCTGGCCATGGCTGGACGGTTCAGACTGGCAGCTTGAAGACTTTGACGCGGTAACGCGTGACGAAGTGATTTGGGTTGCCACGCAGAACGGCCATCGCCTGGGTTTTGCTTCCGTCTGGACGAACGATAATTTCCTGCACAACCTGTTTGTAGATCCGCAGTATCAGAGCATCGGCGTCGGGCATGAGTTGCTTGAACACGTGCAGAAAACGTTTACCAGTACGGGTTCGCTTAAGTGTCTGGTGAAGAATGCGCGGGCTATTGCGTTTTACCAGCGGCACGGCTGGCACATTGAGGCGACGGGTGATTCTCCGGACGGAGAGTACTATCTGATGCATTATCGGCTTGGGTAAAGTCAGGTGGCGCTTCGCTTACCTGACCTACAAAACCGTATTTCGTAGGCCGGGTAAGGCGAAGCCGCCACCCGGCAATCCAGCGCTGGGGAATTACACCGCGCGGAACGCGATTTCGCCCGGGATCACTTCGCCCTGCCAGTAGAGCTGCGCCGCAACGCGTCCCGCCAGCTGGCGATACATATCTGCAAATTCGCTGTCCGGACGGCTGACGACCGTCGGTTTTCCGCTGTCCAAATCTTCACGCAGGGTAAGGTGCAGCGGCATCTGCCCAAGCAGTTGGGTGTGATACTTCGCGGCCAGTTTTTCTGCGCCACCGGTACCGAAGATAGGTTCGTGGTGACCGCAGTTGCTGCAGATGTGCATGCTCATGTTCTCAACGATACCGAGCACCGGCACTTCCACCTTCTCGAACATTACGATGCCTTTTTTGGCGTCGATCAGCGCGATATCCTGCGGCGTGGTCACCACAACGGCCCCCGTGACCGGAATGTTTTGCGCCAGCGTCAGCTGAATGTCACCGGTGCCCGGCGGCATATCCAGTACCAGATAATCCAGATCCGGCCACATCGTCTCCTGCAGCATCTGCAGCAGCGCTTTGCTGGCCATCGGGCCGCGCCAGACCATGGCGTTATCGTCAGTCACCAGATAACCGATGGAGTTGGTCGCCAGACCGTGCGCCATGATTGGCGCCATGTGGGTGCCGTCCGGTGAGGTTGGACGCTGGTTTTCCGCGCCCAGCATGTTCGGAATAGACGGGCCGTAGATATCGGCATCAAGAATACCGACCTTTGCCCCTTCCGCCGCCAGCGCCAGCGCCAGGTTGACGGCCGTGGAGGATTTACCTACCCCACCCTTGCCCGAACTGACGGCGATAATGTTTTTCACGCCGTTAATGCCCGGCTGGTTTTTCACACGCTTCAGCGTGGCAATGCTGTGGCTCAGCTTCCAGTCAATCGCCTTCGCGCCGGTAATGCGCAGCAGCTCAGAGCTGGTCTGCTCTTTCAGTGCGTCAAAGGCGCTGGTCCAGACGAACGGCATCTGCAGTTCAATGTGCAGGGTATCGTCCAGCCAGGCAACGTGGTGTAACGCTTTCAGCGTAGTGAGATTGTGCTTCAGGGTTGGATGCTGAAAGTTAGCCAGCGTCCCGGCGACCATTGCTCGTAAGGCTTCCGGTGATTTGGCCTGGGATTGAGAACTCATCCCGACTCCTTTGTTCTTGTGAATAAGACCTTAGATGAACAAGTTTACCTGAAAGGCCGTGGTTTGTGCTTACTTAATAATGCCCCTTTTGGTAATATCGAAAACCCTTTTCACAGTTAAAAGAAGTAATGCCTACTATGACTCAAGTCGCGAAGAAAATTCTGGTAACGTGCGCACTGCCGTACGCCAACGGCTCAATCCACCTCGGCCACATGCTGGAGCATATC